>JAFLDI010000120.1 GCA_017302485.1 Burkholderiales bacterium
ACAAGGACATCTTCGTCACTGCCGACATGCCCACCACCGCCGGCTCGAAGATGCTGGCGGGCTACCGCAGCCCGTTTGACGCCACCGTGGTGGCGCGGCTCAAGGCCGCCGGCACGGTGAGCCTGGGCAAGCTCAACTGCGACGAGTTCGCGATGGGCTCGGCCAACGAGAACTCGGCCTTCCGCCCGGTGCAGAACCCCTGGGACACCACGCGGGTGCCCGGCGGCTCCTCGGGCGGCTCGGCCGCCGCGGTGGCGGCCCGCCTGGTTCCCGCCGCCACCGGCACCGACACCGGCGGCTCGATCCGCCAGCCGGCCAGCTTCTCGGGCCTCACCGGCATCAAGCCCACCTACGGCGTGTGCAGCCGCTACGGCATGATCGCCTTCGCCTCCAGCCTGGACCAGGCCGGGCCGATGGCACGCTCGGCCGAGGACTGCGCGCTGCTGCTCTCGGCGATGGCTGGCTTCGACGAGCGCGACAGCACCAGCGCCGAGCGCCCCGCGCCCGACTACCTGGCGCTGATGAACACGCCGCGCGCCGAGGCCACCGCCTCGCAGCCGCTCAAAGGCCTGCGCATCGGCCTGCCGGCCGAGTTCTTCCCGGCCGCGCTGGCGGCAGATGTGAACGGCGCCGTGCGCGCTGCGCTGGCCCAGCTGGAGCAGCTTGGCGCCACGCTGGTGGAGGTGAGCCTGCCACGCACCGAGCTGTCCATTCCCGTCTACTACATCATCGCCCCGGCCGAGGCCAGCTCCAACCTCAGCCGCTTCGACGGCGTCAAGTTCGGCCACCGCGCCGCGCAGTATGACGACCTGCTGGACATGTACCGCAAGACGCGCGCCGAGGGCTTTGGCGCCGAAGTCAAGCGCCGCATCATGATCGGCACCTATGTGCTGAGCCACGGCTACTACGACGCCTACTACCTGCAGGCGCAGAAACTGCGCCGCATGATCGCCGACGACTTCCAGCGCTGCTTCACCCAGTGCGATGTCATCGCCGGCCCGGTGGCGCCCACGGTGGCCTGGCACATCGGCGAGCAGGGCGGCGATCCGCTGCAGGCCTATCTGGCCGACATCTTCACGCTGCCCGCCAGCCTGGCCGGCCTGCCCGGCATGAGCGTGCCGGCGGGCTTCGCGAATTCGGCTGAAGGGGGCGGCATGCCGGTGGGCCTGCAGCTGATCGGCAACTACTTCCAGGAGGGCGCACTGCTGCACGCCGCGCATGCGCTGCAGCAGGTCACCACGCACCACCTGGCCACGCCGGCAGGATTCTGAACATGAGCACAACGCCCCCACTCGTGCGTGGCTACGAGGTCGTGATCGGCCTGGAGAACCACGTACAGCTCTCGACCCAGTCGAAGATCTTCAGCGGCAGCTCCACCGCCTTCGGTGCCGAGCCCAACACCCAGGCCAGCCCGGTCGACCTGGCGCTGCCTGGCACGCTGCCGGTGCTCAACCGCGCCGCGGTGGAGCGGGCCATCCGCTTCGGCCTGGCGGTGGGCGCCAAGGTGGCGCCGCTCAGCATCTTTGCCCGCAAGAACTACTTCTACCCCGACCTGCCCAAGGGCTACCAGATCAGCCAGTTCGAGATCCCGGTGGTGCAGGGCGGGCTGGTGGAGTTCTTCGTCGGCGAAACGAAGAAGACGGTGCGCCTGACCCGCGCCCACCTGGAAGAGGACGCCGGCAAGAGCCTGCACGAGGACTTCCACGGCCAGTCGGGGATCGATCTGAACCGCGCCGGCACGCCGCTGCTGGAGATCGTCTCCGAGCCCGACATGCGCTCGGCCCAGGAGGCGGTGGAATACGCCCGGACGCTGCACGCGCTGGTGATGTGGCTGGGCATCTGCGACGGCAACATGCAGGAGGGATCGTTCCGCTGCGACGTCAACGTCTCGGTGCGCAAGCCCGGCACGCCTTACGGCACGCGGCGCGAGATCAAGAACCTCAACAGCTTCCGCTTCCTGGTGGACGCGGTCAACTACGAGGTCAACTGGCAGATCGACCAGATCGAGGACGGCTACGCGATCCAGCAGGCCACGGTGCTCTACAACCCCGACAAGGGCGAGACCCGGGCGATGCGCAGCAAGGAAGACTCGGCCGACTACCGCTACTTCCCCGACCCCGACCTGCCGCCGCTGGTGATCGCCCCCGCGTGGGTCGAGCGCGTGAAGGGTGAGATGCCCGAGCTGCCCCGCGCCATGGCCGAGCGCTTCGTCACGCAGGACGGCCTGCCGGCCTATGACGCGACGATGATGACGCAGAGCCTGGCCTTCGCCCGCTTCTATGAGGCCGCGCGCGATGCCTGCCGCCAGCCCAAGCTGGTGGCCAACTGGCTGATGGGCGAGGTCTCCAAGCGCCTGAACACCGAAGGCCGCGACATCGCCGACGCGCCGGTGGCCCCCGCCACGCTGGCGGCGCTGATCGGCCGCATCCAGGACGGCACCATCAGCAACAACGCCGCCAAGCAGGTGTTCGACGCACTGTGGTCGGGCGAGGGCACGGACGTCGACCCGATCATCGAGGCCAAGGGCCTCAAGCAGATGAACGACACCGGCGCGCTGGAAGCCATCGTCGCCGAGGTCATCGCCGCCAACCCGAAGTCGGTCGAGGAATACAAGGCCGGCAAGGACAAGGCCTTCAACGCCCTGGTCGGCCAGGTCATGAAGGCCTCCAAGGGCAAGGCCAACCCGGCGCAGGCCAGCGAGCTGCTGAAGGCCAAGCTGAGCTGATCGCGAACGGCGTCTGACTGCCCTGAGCGGACGCTCAGGGCGCACTTCCTGGGCCGTCGCAGTACATCGACCGTGCCGCCAAGGGCTGGGCAGGCAGGCAGAGCCGGCCATTGGAGGGCGCCGAGCAGCGCAGGACTGCAGGGCAAATCTCTCTGACTTGGCCCACATTGTCTGAGCACAGCGAGCCGCAGGCGAGCGGAGCGAGTTTGGGGGCCGCCCTGCAGTTCGAGCAGCGCAGGGAAGTCGGCGCAGCCGACCGCCCTCGCTGGCCGGCTCTGCCTGCCTGCCCAGCCCTTGGCTTGCTCAGACCGTTGCGAGCGGATTTCCTGCTGAGGTCGGAGTGCAGCCAAGGCCTGAGCGGCCTGGGTCTGTCGTCGCAGACGGTGGCGGTCGGCTGCGCCGACTCCCCTCGGGTGCTCGCCACCCCGGGGTGGTCGCCAAACTCCCTGCGCTCGCCTGCGGCTCGCTGCGGTCAAACAGTGTCGACCAAGTCAGTTCACGAAGCGCGCCTGCGGCGCGCGCCCCGGGGCGTCTGCGCTCCTCGGCGCCCCCGACAGCGCCGCCATCCCCAGGCCGCTCATTCCTTGGCTGAATCCACCGTTGGCTGACTGCCGCGGCCCAGGAAACTCGCCCTGAGCGTCCGCTCAGGGCAGATTTCAGCCCTTCAGAATCTTGGGCACCTTGGCCCGCCGCAGCCGGAAGGCATCCGGCATGCCGGAGCCGAGCAGCGGGCGCAGGTACAAACGGAAGGCGTCGGTCACGTCGGTGCCGCTGGGGGCGATGAACTCGTCTTCCATCGTGCGGGTCTTGCCGGCCACGGCCTCCAGCGGCAGCAGCTCGTAGTCGGCCGAGTAGAAGCCGGTGCGCTTGATCGCCACCGAGCCATTGCGGTCGCCCCACATCGCGAACTGCACCGCCTTCTCGCCCACCTCGCGGGCCTCGCGCTGGTCGACATCGGACACGCAGCCGACAAAGCTGCGCTGCAGGTAGCCGAAGGTGTCGCCGCGCACGCGCTTGAGCCCCAGGTTGCGCTTGATCTCCTCGCACAGCAGGTCGGCCAGGGCGCCGCTGCCACTGAGCTGCACATTGCCGTGGGCATCACGCTCCAGGTCCTTGGCCAGCTGGGCCAGGATGGGCTGCCCGGTGGCGTCGTGGATGCCCTCGCTGACAGCCACCACGCAGCGGCCGTAACGGTCGTGCACGGCCTTGACGTCGGCCAGGAACTTCGGGATCTCGAAGGTGCGCTCGGGCACGTAGATCAGATGCGGGCCGTCGTCGGGGAACTTCTTGCCCAGCGCCGAGGCGGCCGTCAGGAAGCCCGCATGGCGGCCCATCACCACGCCCACATAGACGCCGGGCAGCGCCGCGTTGTCCAGGTTGGCGCCGGCAAAGGCCTGGGCCACGAAACGCGCCGCGCTGGGGAAGCCCGGCGTGTGGTCGTTGAGCACCAGGTCGTTGTCGATGGTCTTGGGGATGTGGATGCAGCGCAGCGGGTAGCCCGCCTTGGCGGCCTCCTCGGCGACGATGCGGATGGTGTCGGAGCTGTCGTTGCCGCCGATGTTGAAGAAGTGCTCGATCTGGTGCGCGCGCAGCACCTTGAACATCTCCTGGCAGTAGGCCAGGTCGGGCTTGTCGCGCGTGCTGCCCAGCGCCGCCGCGGGCGTGCCGGCGACCAGCTCCAGGTTGTGGCTGGTTTCCTGGGTGAGGTCCAGGAAGTCCTCGTTGACAATGCCGCGTACGCCGTGGGCGGCGCCGTAGACCCGCTGCACCGCCTGATGGCGTCGGGCCTCGAGCACCACGCCGACAAGCGACTGATTGATGACGGCGGTGGGGCCGCCGCCCTGGGCGACGAGGATCTTGCCTGAGGACATGGGGAGGTTTCCGGTGGACGCGGTGATCAATGTCGCAGGTTAGCGCCACGTCAGCCCGGACACAACGGGCCGGCTCAAGCCCGGCATGAAGTCGCCGATATCTGTCCGAGGCCCCGTCATGCCCCGAACCTCCTTCGCCCTGTCCCGGTTGCTCGTCCGTCGCCCCCGCACCATCGTGTGGGGTGCGCTGGCGCTGCTGGCCTCGATGATCGTCAGCCTGGCGGTGCTGGGCCTGTGGCAGAGCCGACTGCAGCACCAGGCGCGGGCCGAGGCCCAGAGCCAGAACCTGGCCACGCTGACCGACGCCTACCTGGCCGCCCATCTGACCCAGCTGGATCAATCGCTGCTCGGCGTGGCGCGGGGTGTCGAGGCCTCGCTGGCCCTGCGCGGCCGCATCGACGCCCATGAGGCCGCGGGCCTGATCGAGGCGGTGCAGGCCGAACGCCCCGACCTCAGCGGCGTCTATCTGGTGGACGCCGCCGGCCGGATCACTGTGGGTGGTCTGGGCGTGCAGGCGCCCGATCTGGATCAGTCCGGCCAACCCTGGTTCCAGGCCCTGCAGTTGCATCCAGGCGCCGGCTTGCAGGTGGGCGCGCCCCGGGTCAGCCTGATCGGCGATGGCTGGGTCCTGCCCTTCGGACGGCGCATCAACGGCCCGGACGGCCGGCCGGCCGGAGCGGTGCTGGCCACCATGCAGATCGCCCATCTGTCACTGCTGCTGTCGCGCGTGGACGCCGGGCCCGGTGGCGTGGTCGTGCTGCGCAGCACCGCCCTGCACCAGATCGTGCGTTACCCGGCGCTGGCCGGCGAGCAGGGCCGGGTGGGCCGCCAGAACGCCTCGCCAGAGCTGCGCGCGCTGGTGGCGCGCAACGACTGGCGGGTGCTCAACTACCGCACCGGGCAGACCCCCGATGGCGTGGCGCGGACCTACGCCGCGCGGCGCATGAGCGCCGCGCCCTTGCTGGTGCTGGTCGGGCTGTCCGAACAGGACACGCTGGCGGGTTGGCAGCGCGAGCTGTCCACCACGCTGGCCCTGGTGCTGGCCTTCCTGATGTTGCTGTCGGGTGCCGGCCTGATGCTGGTGCGCGCCCTGGCCCGCGTCGAGGAGGCGCGCCAGCGCGCCCGGTTGCTGACCGCGGTGTCGAGCACAGCGGCGAGGCCATCGTGGTCACCGATGCCGCCAACCGCATCATCGAGGTCAACCCGGCCTTCGTGCAGCAGACCGGCTACACCCCGGACGAGGTGGTGGGGCGCAACCCCAGCCTGCTGGCCTCCGGTCACACCCGACCCGAGGAGTACGAGGCCATGTGGCAGTCACTGAGCGAGCGTGGCCAGTGGCGGGGGGAACTGCTCGATCGCCACCGCGACGGGCGGGTCTCGCCCAAGTGGATGTCCATCTCGGTGGTGCGCGACGCCCAGGGCGCGATCACGCACCACATCGCCCAGACCATGGATCTCAGCGAGCTCAAAGCGGCCGAGCAGCGCATTCTGCACCTGGCGCACCACGACCACCTCACCGGCCTGCCCAACCGGGTGCTGCTGCGCGGCCGCATGGAGCAGGCCTTGGCAGACGCATCGCGCAGCGGCTCCGAGCTGGCCATGCTGTTCATCGACCTGGACCGCTTCAAGGACATCAACGACAGCCTCGGTCACCACGTGGGCGACGCCATGCTGGTCGAGGTGGCCCAGCGCCTGCAGCGCCTGGTGCGCGGCAGCGACATCGTGGCCCGCCTGGGAGGCGATGAGTTCGTGCTGGTGCTGACCGGCCTGGGCGGTGAGGGGGCGCGCGCCAGCGCCGCCATCGCCCAGAAGGTGCTGGAGGCCCTGCGCCAGCCGGTGCAGGTGGAGCGGCACGCGCTGCACACCTCGGCCAGCATCGGTATCGCCATTTTCCCGTCCGACGGCGTCGACATGGACGCGCTGATGAAGGGCGCCGACGCCGCGATGTACCACGCCAAGGCTGCCGGCCGCGATGGTCTGCACTTCTACACCGACGCCATGAACCAGGCCAACCAGGAGCGGCTGGCGCTGGAGCAGGGCCTGCGCGTGGCGATCGACCGCCAGGAGCTGTTCCTGCAGTACCAGCCGCAGATCGAGGCCGGTGGCTTGCGCACCGTCACCGTCGAAGCCCTGCTGCGCTGGCGCCACCCCAGCCTGGGCCTGGTCTCGCCGGTGCGCTTCATCCCGATTGCCGAGGACACGGGCCTGATCGCCAGCATCGGCCAGTGGGTGCTGCACGAGGCGCTGCGGCAACTGGCCGACTGGCGCCACCGTGGCCTGACCGAGCTGCGCGTGGCGGTCAATGTCTCGGCGCAGCAGTTGCGCGACGACCTGTTCGCCGTCGCCGTGGCCGATGCACTGGCACAGCACGGCGTGCCCGGCAGCGCGTTGGAGCTGGAGGTGACCGAGAGCACCGCGATGCGCGACCCGCGCCGCACCGTCGCCCAGCTGCAGCAGCTGCGTCAGCTGGGCGTGGGCCTGTCGATCGACGACTTCGGCACCGGCTACTCGTCGCTGGCCTACCTCAAGCAGCTGCCGCTCAACAGCCTGAAGCTGGACCGCAGCTTCGTCATGGACATCGAGCACGACGCCAACGATGCCGCGATCTGCGCCGCCACCATCACGCTGGCCCACAGCCTGGGTCTGGCCGTGGTGGCCGAGGGCGTGGAGACCCGCGCCCAACTCGATTACCTGCGCGGTCTGGGCTGCGATCTGGTGCAAGGCTACCTGTTCGCCAGGCCGCTGGACCCCGAGGCCTGCCAGGGCTACATCGAGGCGCAACTGGCGCCGACCCCCTGATCAGGCGTCATAGCCGGGCATCTGCCGGTCCAGCCGGCGCCTCAGGCCCGGCCAGACCAGGTCGGCCCCCTGGCCCACGCTGACCTCGCGCGCCTGCGCCAGCATGTCGGCGATGATGGGCTGGCCCACCCGCGTGAGTGCCGCGCCGCCCGATTGCGCCAGGACCTGGATGCGGCAGGCCATCTCCAGCAGGTACATGTTCTGGAAGGCCTCGCCCACCGTGCGGCCCACGGTCAGCAGGCCGTGGTTGCGCAGGATCATCCACATCGCTCCGCCCAGGTCGGCGGCCAGGCGCGGGCGCTCTGCGTCGCGCAGCGCCACGCCCTCGTAGTCGTGATAAGCCAGCGCGTTGAGGATGAAGCCGCTCTGCTGCGACAGCGGCAGCAGGCCCTCGGACTGCGCCGCCACCGCCACGCCATGCGGCGTGTGGGTATGCATCACGCAGGCCACCTCGGGGCGTGCCGCATGCACGGTGCTGTGGATCACGAAGCCCGCCGGGTTGACCGGAAAGCGCGTCTCCTGCAGCGGCCGCCCGGCGTGGTCCACCTTGATCAGGCTGGAGGCGGAGATCTCCTCGAAGAACAGGCCGTAGGGGTTGATCAGGAAGTGATCCGCCTCGCCCGGCACCCGCATTGAGAGGTGCGTGTAGACCAGGTCGTCCCAGCCGAACAGGGCCACCAGCCGGTAGGCGGCGGCCAGGTCCACGCGGGCCTGCCATTCGGTGGCGGACACCTGGTCCTTGAGCGAGGGAATCATCATCGGGCTTCTCCGGTGGCTGTCCCGGTGAATCTAGGCCATCGTTCGCGCCTTGCCCATGCGGACCCACCCGCGTCCCCGACGCGACAGGCCCGGCCCTTGCTACGCTCACGGGATGAACACGCGCTTTCTCGAAACCCTGGTGGTGCTGGCCCGCGTGGGCAGCTTCCGCGAGACCGCGCAGGTGCTCAATGCCACCCAGGCCGCCATCTCGCAGCGCATTGCCAACCTCGAGGATGACCTGGGGGTGGAGCTGGTCGACCGCAGCCAGCGCCGCCTGACCCTGACCGCTGCCGGCGAGCAGGCGGTGCGCCAGGCGCAGCGCATGCTGGACCTGGAGCGCGAGCTGCGTGCCGCCACCCGGCCCGAGGCGCCGCC
>JAFLDI010000121.1 GCA_017302485.1 Burkholderiales bacterium
GGAGCCAGGATCGGGGAAGGCTGTGCCTTCGGCCAGAACGTCTTCGTCGGCAACGACGTGACCATCGGCAACAACGTCAAGGTGCAGAACAACGTCTCCATCTACGATGCCGTGCATATCGAGGACGACGTTTTCTGTGGCCCGAGCATGGTCTTCACCAACGTCTACAACCCGCGGTCGGCGGTCACGCGCAAGGATGAGTATCGCCAGACGACGATCAAGCGGGGCGCAACGCTTGGGGCGAACAGTACGATTGTCTGCGGTGTAACGGTTGGCGATTTCGCCTTTGTCGCCGCTGGTGCGGTGATCAATCGTGACGTCAAGCCCTATGCACTGATGGCCGGTGTGCCAGCCAGGCAGATCGGCTGGATAAGTGAGCATGGGGAACGTCTTGGGCTGCCCCTAGAGGGAGAAGGGGTCGCACGATGCCCGGTGACGGGGAAGACCTACAAACTGACGGGGACGACACTGGCGGTTGAATGAAGGTTGCAGTCATTGGCGGTGGAATCAACGGTGTCATGACCGCCTGGGCCTTTGCCCGAAGCGGTGAAGCCGTTGATCTGTACGAGAAAGGCCAGTTGATGTCCGCCACCAGCCGCTCCTCCAGCAACTGGGCGCGCGCGCGCTCGAACTCCAGCAGGTTGCGCGCGCTGTAGTTGGTGAAGCCCAGGCTCAGCGTGTAGAGCATCGGAAAGACGACGAACACCGCCGCCGCGGCCAGCGCCGGCAGCAGGTAGCGCCAGGCCAGCGTGCGCTCCATCCAGGTGCGGCCCGTCATGCCGAATCCCGGATGCGGCGCTCGGCCGACTGCAGTGCTTCGCGCGGGGTCTGCCGGCCGTCGGTGAGGTTGGTCAGCGCGGCCTTCATCGCGCTCCAGAAGCGGCCCATCTCGGGCAGTGGCGGGATGGGCGTGCCGTCACGCGCCGAGTCCATGATGCCGGCCACCTTGTCGCCCAGGCCGGGGCGTGAACGCAGCTCGGCGAAGAAGGCCCGGCTGGCCGGTGCGCCCAGCGGTTCAGCGGCATCGATCAGGCGCAGGCCCTCGGGGCGCAGCAGCCAGTGCTCGATGAACTCGGCCGCCAGCTCGCGCTGCGCACTGGCACGGTTGATCAGGAAACCGCGCACGCCGATGAAGGGCGCCGCACGGTGGCCGGCCACGTCCGGGATGCGGGTAACGCCGAAGTCGATGCCGGCGCGCTGCAGGTTCACCCAGGACCAGGCGCCATTGATCATCATCGCCGCACGGCCCTGCGCCATCGCGGCTTCCATCTCGGCGTATCCACTGCCCGGCGGCATCACACCCTCGGTCACCAGGCGCGCCAGCAGCTCGGCCCCGCGCAGCGCACCGGCGTGGGCCACGCCGACGTCGTTGGGGTCGTAGCTGCCGTCCTCGCGCTGGCGGAAGGCATAGCCGCCACCGGCTGCCAGCAAGGGCCAGGTGAAGTAGTTGTTGGTGTAGTCCCAGACGATGGCATGGCGGCCCTGGCGTGCCAGTCGCGCCTCGATCTCGAACACCTCATCGAAGCTGGTGGGCGGCCGCGGCACCAGGGTCTTGTTGTAGATCAGCGTGACAGCATCGATCGCGTAGGGGTAGCCCCAGTCGCGCCCGCGCCAGCGCATCGCGCGCCAGGCCAGCGGGTCGATGTCGGCCAGCAGCGCACGCGAGGGGCTGACCGCATGCACCAGTCCGCCCGCCACGTACTCGCCGATGCGGTCATGCGGGAAGGTGCAGATGTCCGGGCCCTTGCCCCCCGAGGCCGCTTGCTGGAAGCGGGCCGGGATGCCATCAGGGGTCTCCACCACCACCGGCACGCCGGTGGTGGCGGTGAAGGCCTCACCGATGCGGCGAATGGCCTTGGCGCCCTCGACGCTGTACCAGACCACCAACGGGCGGCGGTCGGTGGCGCGCACCCCACTGGCCGCCAGCAGGCTGGCGGCGGTGAACTGGCGGCGGGTCGGGAGCACGGTAGAAAGCTGGTAGTTTGACTACATTATCAGCCGCAATCGTTCTCAATGCTCACTCGAAAACCCTGATCACGACGCCCGGAAGACACCCAGAAGCGCCACCAATAGATAGGTAGTAAAACTACCACTCGCCCCGCTCAGGCACTCTGCGCGGCGCAGTGTTTGGCCAGGTACTCCTCATGCGTGGGCATGACGTCCACGCACTTGGCGATCACCTCGCGGACACTCTCCAGGTAGTCGGCGGCAGCATCGTCGCCATGCAGGTCCGCCAACACATGAGGCTGACGGCTGCTCAGGTTCTGCCCCTCCATGACCTGCAGCCAGGCCGGGTCGGTGAACAACTCCTGGTCGATCCGCATCACCCGGCCGCGTGCCTGGAACAGTTCGATCTTGTGAGCCAGCGTGTCGGGCACCGACATTGCGGCGCAGTCCTGCCAGAACGGGCTGTCGCTGCGCTGGTTGATCTTGTAGTGCAGGATGACAAAGTCACGCACCCGCTCGTACTCGAAGCGGCTGCGACGGTTGTACTCGGCGATCTCGACCGGATCGAAGCCACTGTCCGGGAAGAAGTCGATCAGGCGCTGGATGGCCGACTGGATCAGGTGGATGCTGGTGGACTCCAGCGGCTCAAGGAAGCCGCTGGACAGCCCGATGGCCACCACGTTGCCGTTCCAGCACCGCTTGCGCATGCCCGTGGTGAATCGGATCGGACGCGGATCCGCCAAAGGCTTGCCATCCAGATGAGCCAGCAGCACGGAGGCGGCCTCATCGTCGCTGACATGCGCGCTGCAGTAGACATGGCCATTGCCGATGCGGTGCTGCAGCGGAATGCGCCACTGCCAGCCCGCCCGGTGCGCGGTCGCACGCGTGAAGGGCAGCAGGCGCGGGGCCGATTCGCAAGGCACCGCCAGGGCGCGGTCGCAGGGCAGCCAGTGCTGCCAGTTCTCGTAGCCCGTCTGCATCACCTCCTCGATCAGCAGGCCGCGGAAGCCCGAACAGTCGATGAAGAGATCACCACTGATCTGTTCGCCCGACGCCAGCTCGATCGCCGTGACATGACCATCCCCTTCGCGTCGGTGGGTGCGCACGATGCGGCCCTCGCGACGCTGCACACCGCGCTGCTCGGCCACGCCGCGCAGGAAGCGCGCATACAGTCCGGCATCGAAGTGGTAGGCATAGGCGATCTGACCCAGCGGTGAATTGGGCAGGTCGGTGCGGGCCGGCATGAAGCGTCCGGCCTTGGCGGCCATGCGGGTGATCGAGTACTCCTCCAGCGGCGCGGCCCGACCCAGCGCACGCAGCCGTCGCCAGTACTGGTGAAACGGCGTGGTCCACAGGTCCTGGCCGATCGGACCGAAGCCATGCATGTAGCGGTCACCCAGACGCCCCCAGTTGACGAACTCGATGCCCAGCTTGAAGGTGCCCTGCGTGGCCCGCATGAAATCGGCCTCGTCGATGCCGGCCACCTGGTTGAACAGCTGGATCATCGGGATCGTGGCCTCGCCCACGCCCACCGTGCCGATCTCGTCCGACTCGACCAGGGTGATGCGGTAACGCTGACGCAAAGCAGTGGCCAATGCCGTGGCGGTCATCCAGCCAGCGGTACCGCCACCAACGATGACGACGGACTGCAGCGGGGCGTGTGCGAAGGGCGAGGCGTTCATGTCAGGATCCGTGCAAGCACAAGTGAATGCGGCGGGAATGTCACCATTCCCGCCGCCGGATGTCCAGCCTGTTGCGCAAACCGGGACCGCATCGCGGCCCCGGGCACAGGCCCTCTCGTCAGAACTTGTAGTTCGCGACGACCGACCACATCGCACCGAACTTCTTGCGCACGGTTTCGGTGTTGTTGGCCGGATTCAGCTCCACATACGGCGCGTTGGTGACGTTGTAGCCCTGCAGCATCAGCGACAGGCCCTTGGCCATGCCGGACTGGAACTCGTAGCCCGCCTGGACGTCGACCGTGGTCTCACCCTTGATAAAGACCAGTTGGTTGTTGTCCTGGAAGTCCGAGATCGTGCCCAGGAAGGCCGAGCGCGAGCGCGAGGCCACCGCGAACTGCCAGCCATGGTTCTCATAGTAGGCCCGCAGGTTGGTGACGCGGCGCGACAGACCCGGCAGGGGAATCTCGGCCAGACCGATGTTGCTGGTGGCAAAGCCAGCCGTGCTCAGATCCAGGGCGCTCTTGGTGTCGGAATGGTTGACCAGCACGCCAAAGCCATCCAGCGCCGGGGTCAGCAGCGACAGCGGCACGTTGACCGCCACCTCGAAGCCGCGGATCGAGCCCCCCTGGCCGTTGATGGGCCGGGTCAGCAGGTCGCGGCTGGTCGGGGCGTTCGAGCCCGGCGGCAGCAACCCGCTGTAGTCGTACGACTGCGAGACACGCAGGATGTAGGTGTCCAGGTCCTTGTAGAAGCCGGCCACGCTGACGTAGCCCTTCTTGCCGAAGTACTTCTCGTAGGACAGGTCCAGCGCAGTGGCCTTGAACGGCTTGAGCTTGGGGTTGCCGCCCGAGCCGGTGTAGCGGGCGTTGGTGGCATCCCAGCTGTACTCAAAGCCGGCACGCATGTCTTCCATGGCCGGACGGGAGATCACCTTGCCGACACCCAGACGCATCACCTGGTCACCGCCCAGATCGGCCGCCAGGTTCATGCTGGGCAGCACATCGTTGTAGCTGTTGGTCTGGCTGATGTCGGTGTAGGTGCAGCTGTGCGCGCCGCCGTTGCAGCTGCCGGTATCGACGCGCAGGCCGCTGGCCGTGACATCGGTACGGACGAACTGCAGGCCGACGTTGCCGCGCAGCGCGACATCACCCACGCTGGCGTCGATGTCGCCACGGGCGAAGGCGGTGCCCACCTTCTCCTTGACACCCCAGTTCTTGGCCAGCACACCAGGATCGGTCCAGGTGTCCAGGGTGTAGATCGGACCCAGCGAGCCACGCGGGTTCCACTGCAGTGTGGGGATGCCGGTGGTGCCGCCATAGCCGATGAAGGCACCCGGCACATCGGCAAAGGCCAGGCGATCGATCAGGTTGCCATTGGCGTCGAGCGCGTTGTTCAGCACCAGTGCGCCCTCGTTGGTCACACGGGTCTTGCTGCGCTCGGTGTAGTTGCCACCCAGGTCGATGCGGCTGATCCAGCCCATCTCCACATCACGCTTGCCGCCAAAACGCAGCGACTGCACGCGGTCCTTGGTGACCGGGTTGGCGTAGTAGCCGTCCTGCACGTTGGTGGCGCCGGCCCAGCCCTGCACATCGGTCAGCTTGATCAGGTTGGGGTCGGTGTAGTCCAGCCCCCCGGTGTACTTGACCTGGTTGTGGTTGCTGCCGTTGAAGCCGCTGAAGCTGATCGTGTCGTTCGCGTTGTAGGCGTTGCCGGCGATACCCAGCGTGGTCTCGAAGCGCAGCAGCTTGCGCTTGTTCTCGGAGTGGGACAGATCGCCCGTCAGGGTCCAGGCACCCGCCTTGCCCTTGAGGTTCCAGCCCAGCGACTGCAGCTCATCGGTGTAGTCGTTGAAGTGGTTGTTGATGACGCCCTTCCAGTTCTCGAAGGTGCCCGAGGTCGCCACGCCGTTGACGATGGTGGCGTTGATCAGCCGGCCACCCGAGTCGTTGGCACCGGCGGACAGGCCGCCCAGCGGACCTTCCAGGCCGAAACGGTCGAGCTTGGTCTTGCCCTTGGACCACATCACGTCCAGCGTGGTCTCGAAGTCCTTGCTGGGCTTGAACTGCAGCGTGGCCAGCAGCGCGTCGCGGGTTTCCTCGGTGTTGTTGATGCGCGAGGTGAAACCACCCGGCACCGCCACCTGCTGGCCGTTGTAGTCGACCGTCGGCGTCCAGCCGCCCCAGACCTGCATGTCGGGCTGGGTCGAGCCCTTGCTGCGGCTGTGGGTGGCACCCAGCACGATGCCGGCGGTGCGGTCGGCGAACTGGTCGACATAGGACAGCGACAGGCGCTCGCCATCGCCGCTGCGGAAGCCCTTGAGGTCCTCGGACTTGCCGATCTTGTCGACCTTGCCGCTGACCCGGATCAGGCGCTCGCTGAAGTTCAGCGGGCGCGCCGTGCTCATGTCGATCGTCGAGGACAGACCCTGGTTCAGCAGCGAGGCCTCGGGCGTCTTGTAGATCGTGATGCCGGTCATCAGTTCGGCCGGGAACTGGTCGAACTGCACACCGCGGCTGCCGCCGGTCGAGGCCTGCTCGCGTCCGTTGAGGGTGCCGCCGTTGAAATCAGGCGACATGCCGCGCACGCTGATGTCCTGGGGCTTGCCGGTCACCGAGCTGCGTTGCATGGCCACACCCGGCAGACGCGAGATCGACTCGGCCACCGACGCATCGGGCAGCTTGCCGATGTCCTCGGCGCTGACGGCTTCAACCACGCCATCGGCGTTGCGCTTGACCGAGATCGCGTCCTCGATGGACTTGCGAATGCCCGTCACGGTGACGGTCTGCGTGGTGGCCTGCGCCTGGGCCGCAAAGGCCGACACGAGCAGGGCGGCACCGACCGCGGTGGCGGTCAGCGGGGTGGCGGGGCGGCGCAAACGCGCGTGGATCTGGTGCTTCACCGATGGTCTCCTTCTCTCGACGAAAGGTCTCTTGGCGGGGTCGGGCGCAGCAGCTGGCGACACCCGGGGTTTGCGAGCCACAGGGCGCGCAAGCGATTGGAACGCCGCATTTGTACCAAAACTAGCTACCCGTCAAACTTTGTGAAAACCCTTAGAGTGGCCACAAGGAGACACCAGGAAGCCCCACGCGCCTCGGTGATAGAGGTAGCATTTCTCATCTTGGGCAAGATGCTCCTGTGCTTCAGCGTCCCAATTTGTAGCCCAACTACATTTTTTTGTGCAGCCGATGAAACTCCTTGTCTCGACCTTGGTGGCGACCCTGGTGGCCGCCGGACCGGCCGCCGGCAGCACCGTCGACTGGCGCGACCAGGTGCTGTACTTCGTGCTGACCGATCGCTTCGACGACGGCAACCCGCGCAACAACGACCAGGGCCATGGTGAGTACCGCCCCGGCAGCCTGGAGCACTACCAGGGCGGCGATTTCGCCGGCCTGCAGCGGCGACTGGACTACATCCGCGGCCTGGGCGCCACCGGCGTGTGGATCACGCCCCCGGTGGCCAACCAGTGGCTGGACCCGTCGGGCCACAGCGCCGGCTACCACGGCTACTGGGCCGAGCACTTCATGAAGGTGGACCCGCACCTGGGCACGCTGGCCGACTACCGCGCACTGGCCCGGGCGCTGCACGGTCGCGGCATGACGCTGGTGCAGGACATCGTGGTCAATCACACCGGCAATTTCTTCGGCTACCGGCCGGCCGAATGGCGTGCCGACGATCCGTCGGCCGGCTACTGGCCCCACCCCGACAGCCCGCCGGTGGCCCGTCCCAGCCAATGGCCCTTCTCGCTGAACGACCCGCGACGCGCCGAGGACCGCCGCGCCGGCATCTACCACTGGACGCCCGACGTCAGCGACTACGCCGACCGCCAGCAGGTGCTCACCCGCCAGATGTCCTCGCTGGACGATCTGGCCACCGGCAACCCGCTGGTGCAGCGGGCGCTGCGCCGCTCCTATGCGCACTGGATCCGCGAAGTCGGCGTCGATGCCTTCCGCGTCGACACCGCCTTCTATGTGCCGCCCGAGTACTTCACCGACTTCATGCACGCGCGCGATCCGCAGGCGCCCGGCATCGCACGGGTGGCGCGCGCCGCCGGCAAGCCCGGCTTCTTCACCTTTGGCGAGGGCTTCGGCATCGACGCTCCCGGGCAGGACGCGCAGACCCGGCTGATCGAGTCCTACGCCGGCCCCGACAAGCTGGGGGGCATGCTGAATTTCCCGCTCTACGGCACGCTGAACGCGGTGTTCTCGGGCGGCAGGCCGCCAGCCGAGCTGGGCGAGCGCATCCAGACCATGATGCGCCTGCACCGCGATCCCTGGCGCCTGCCCAGCTTCGTCGACAACCACGACGTCGACCGCTTCCTGGCCGGCGGCAGCCCGGCCGGCCTGCAACAGGCGCTGCTGGCGATCTACACGCTGCCGGGCATCCCGGTCATCTACTACGGCACCGAACAAGGCTTCACGGTGCCGCGCGCCAGCATGTTTGCCGCCGGCGCTGGCTCGGGGGGGCGCGACCACTTCAACCCCGACACGCCGCTGTACCGCCTGCTGGCCGAACTTGCTGCGCTGCGGGCCGGCGATGGTCGCGTCTTTTCTCGCGGCACGCCCACGGTGCTGACGGCCCAGACCGAGGGCGCCGGCGCCGTGGCCTGGCGCACCGAGCACCGGGGCCAGCGCATGCTGGTGGTGATGAACACGGCGGAGCATGAGCTGCTGCTGGATGCGCTGGACACCGGCCTGCCCCCCGGCACCCGGCTGCAGGGACGCTTCGGCCTGCACGGGCAGCCCGCCGATGCGCAGGTCGATGCCCAGGGGCGCCTGAGCCTGCGTCTGCCGGCGCGCGCGGGTCTGGTGTGGCGTGTGGCCGGCACGGCCTCAGCCCTGTCCGCCCCCGC
>JAFLDI010000122.1 GCA_017302485.1 Burkholderiales bacterium
GCACCACCTCGATCGACTGCACGCCCCCGGTGGACAGACCCATGGCGATGACGCGCTCGCCGCGCCCGGCGGTGGCGGCTGGGCCGGGGGGCGCCGGCGGCATGGGGGATGGCACGCTGCGCTGGGCGTCGCGGTTCAAGTTCCCCAGCGCCTTCAGGTTGGCCCGTGCGGCGCTGCGCACGGTGTCCACCAGGTTGTTGGTCTGGTCCTCGAGAAAGGATTTGAGTCCGGCCTTGGGTTTGGTGACAAAACCGACGGCGCCGGCGGCCAGGGCCTGCAGCGTCACCTCGCAGCCGGCCTCGGTCAGGGTGGAGCACATCACCACCGGCGTGGGTTGTTCGGCCATCACCTGCCGAAGAAAGCTCAGGCCGTCCATGCGTGGCATCTCGACATCCAGCACCAGGACATCGGGTTGCAGCGAGCGCAGCTTGGGCCAGGCGAACAGCGGATCCGA
This sequence comes from Burkholderiales bacterium, assembly GCA_017302485.1. Classification (GTDB taxonomy): domain Bacteria; phylum Pseudomonadota; class Gammaproteobacteria; order Burkholderiales; family Burkholderiaceae_C; genus Ideonella. The sequence goes on from JAFLDI010000122.1 coordinate 455, forward strand.
GGCGGTCCCCACCACCTCGATGCCGGCCGCTTCCAGGCGCTCAGACAGGTGACGCCGAACCACCGCCGAATCATCGACGATCATCACCCGGATGCGGGAGGTGGCGGTCGCGTTCATGCCTGCCGCCTGCCGCCGCGCCGCACATCCACCACGCCGCTGCCCAGCGCCAGGGTGACGGTGCGCGGCACATGGTCGCCGACGTCCACGCCTTCGAGTTGGAAGCCGTGCTTGTCGATCTGTGTCCAGCCTTGCTCGATGTTGCGTTCTCCGACGTTGAGCTTGACCCCACCTTGGTCGGGCATGGTGTCGGCGCCGCCGTACAGGTGGGCCACGTACTCCTCGGGGCGGGTGCCCAGCTCACGCAGCCGCATCACCAGCAGGTCGATGGCCTCCGAGCCGTAGCGGCCATCGAGGATGCCGTCGGTCGGCCCCTTGCGGTCAGGCAGCAGGAAATGACACATGCCGCCCCAGCGCTTGGCCGGGTGCCAGAGGGTGACCGCCACGCAGGAGCCCAGCAGGGTGCGCAGCTCCGAGGCCTTGCCGCCGAAGTACCACTGGCCGGGCATCAGGAACAGCTTCTGGCCTGCCTCGGCGACCATGCCGCCGCGGCCCGGCGGCAGGGCGCTAGCGGGCGTAGACCGCGGAGCGAACCGACCTGAGCTGGATGGCGAGGTTACTGAGTGATTCCGCATGGCCGGTGAACAGGTAGCCCTGGGGTTTGAGCAAGGGCGCGACCCGGTTGACGATCGCCTCCTTGGCCGGGTTGTCGAAGTAGATGAGGACGTTGCGCAGAAAGATGACGTCAAAGATGCCCAGTGAGGGCAGGGCTTCCATCAGATTGGCGTTCTCGAAGTGGACGTTCTGGCGCAGCGCGCGCGAGATCAGCAGCCGTCCCTCCTGGTCACCGTGGCCGCGCAGGCAGTGGCGCTTGAGGTACTCGCGCGGCACATGGCGCGCGCGCTCCATCGGGTACACCGCGCGCCGCGCCGTATCGACCATGACCGTGGACAGGTCGGTGCCGATCACCTCCCAGCCCGTGGGGCCGAGCTTCTCGGCCAGCAGCATGGCGATACTGTAGGCCTCCTCGCCGGAGGAGCTGGCCGCGCTCCACACCCGGAACGGCTCGCTGCCGGTGTGGGACTCGGCCAGGCGGGCCAGGAACTCGAAGTGCTGGGGTTCTCGAAAGAAGTAGGTCTCGTTGGTGGTGAGCTTGTCCACCACGCGGACGATTTCGGCCGGGTCGCGCTCGTCGAGCAGGCGGTCCACATAGTCATCCAGGCGGCTCACGCCCAGATGCTGTGCCAGTTTGTGCAGCCGGCCTTCGACCAGCGAGCGCTTGGAGTCGGCCAGCCGGATGCCAGAGATGTTCTGGAACAGCCTGACAACCGCCTGGAAGGACTCGTCGGACAGGGTTGAACTCACGACGGACTCAGTGTGACAGGGGTTGACCGATCAGCTCGGCGAGCTCATCCACGTTCAGCGTCCTCGGCAGATCGAGCACGGTCACCATGTCGCTGCGGCTGCGGGCGATCGCATCGACATAGCGGGGATCGATGCGATTGCCCAGCGTCGGCGGCTCCTCCAGGGCCGAGCTGTCCGCATCCAGCACCTCGTGCACGGCATCGACCAGCAGGCCCAGGACCTGAGCGCCGTGCTCGGCGCCCTCGTGGGGCTCCACCTCGACCACCACGATGCAGGTGCGTCGGCCGATCTGGGCCTCGGCCAGGCCCAGCCGGGCCGCCAGGTCGATCACCGGAACGACGGCGCCGCGCAGGTTCATCACGCCGCGCACGAAGCCCGGCATCAGGGGCAGCGGCGTGGTGGGGCCCAACTCGAGGATCTCGCGCACCGCGTCGATCGACACGGCGTAGATGCCGTCGCCCAGGGCAAAGCGCAGGAATTGCCGGGCGGCGTCGCCCGCGTGGCCAGCGGAGGCCTCGGCCGGACTGGTAGGGGTGTGCATGGCGGTTCCTGCTCAGAACGGCGCAAAGGCCTCATCATCGGCCGAGACGGTACGGCGCGGCGTGTGGCGTGGCCGGGACTGGGAAGGGGACGAGGGCGACAACGCCGGGGCGTCGTCTGCAATGTCGTCGCCCAGCTGGAAGGTGGCCATCAGTTCCTGCAACTGCTGGGCCTGGGCAGAGAGCTGCTCGGCGGTTGCCGACAGCTCCTCGGACATCGAGGCGTTCTGCTGGGTGCCCTGGCTGATGTGGTCCATCGCCGTCGACACCTGCGTGACGCCGCCAGCCTGCTCGGCCGATGCTGCGGCAATCTCCTGCACGAGTGCGCTGGTGCGGTTGATCGACGGCAGCATGCCCGACAGCAGCTGGCCGGCCTGCTCGGCCTTGCCCACCGACTCGGCGGCCAGGGCCGAGATCTCCTGGGCAGCGACCTGGCTGCGCTCGGCCAGCTTGCGCACCTCGGCGGCCACGACCGCGAACCCCTTGCCGTGCTCGCCGGCGCGGGCGGCCTCGATGGCGGCATTGAGTGCCAGCAGATTGGTCTGGTAGGCGATGTCGTCCACGATCGAGATCTTGCGGGCAATGAGCTTCATGGCGTCCACGGTCTGAGCCACAGCCTGGCCGCCCGAGCTGGCCTCCTGCGAGGCCTTGACCGCGATCTCGTCGGTGAGCGTGGCATTGCTGGCGTTCTGATTCACCGACGAGGCCATCTCCTGCAGCGAGGCCGTGGTTTCCTCCAGGCTCGCCGCCTGCTCCGAGGCCGACTGCGACAGCACCTGCGACGTCGACGAGACCTGCCCCGCAGCCGAACTGAGATGGCTGGCCGCGCGGCGGACCTCGACGATGGTGCGGCTGACGGTCTCGACCAGGCCATTGAAGCGGTCGGCGATGTCGCGGTAGAAGCCCGACTTGTCCTCGGTTCCGATGCGCAGCGTGAAGTTGCCCTCCACCGCCAGCGAGGCGAGCTGGCTGATCTCGGCCTCGGCGGCCAACTGCTCGGTCATGTCGTTCCATTGGCCGACCGAGCCGGCGATGCGACCCTGCGCGTCGAAGATCGGCGAGGTGATGACGTCATAGGTGCGCCCCCCCAGCATCAAGCGGCTGGTCACCGGCTGACGAAGGGCCTGCAGGCGTGCCAGTGCCTCCTGGGGATTGGCATAGAACACGCCCACCGAGGATCCGACGACGGTGTCGGGATCGAACTGCGGCCCCAGCGTGGCGCGGAATGCGGCCACGTCCCGCCTGAGCACGCGGTCGAGGGCCTTGTTGATGAAAATGATCGTGCCGTCGGCATCCGCAATGCGCGTCGGCGTTGCGGCCTCGTCCAGCGCCTGGCGAACGCGCGAGGCCTCCTGGGCGGTCTTGCGGGCGTCAGAGAACTCGAAGCCCAGCCGCGTCTGTACACGCTTGAGGGCCTGCATCATGCGAGCCAGCTGATCGTTGCCGCGCACCTGCACCATGCCGTCAAAGCGACCCTGGCCGTAGGCGTCCATGTGTGCAGTCGCCTCCCCCAGGGTGCGGCAGAGTCGGCGCGACAGCCCCAACTGCGCCAGCCCGGACACGCCGGCCAGCACCGCTGCGGCGGCGATCAAGGTGGGCGAGCCCTGGCTGGCTGCCAGGCCGCCCAGGACGCCACCGCCCAGCAGTCCCAGGCCCAGGACCGCGGACTGTCCCTGCAGTCCCAGGCGACCCACCCAGCGCCCGGCGCCCTCGGCCAGCCGGGCTCCCGCGGAGCCCAGCACGCGGCCCTCGCTCAAGGTGATGCCGTGCTGCGGATGGGCGCGCATGCGCTGGTACAGCGCATCCGCGGCCTGCACCTGCTCGCGAGTCGGGCGGGTGCGCACCGAGAGGTAGCCCACGACCTGCTCACCCTCGCGGATCGGCGTGGCGTTGGCAACCACCCAGTAGAAGTCGCCGTTCTTGCGGCGGTTCTTCACCAATCCGGACCAGGGCAGGCCGGCCTTGAGCGTGTCCCACAGATCCTGGAAGGCCTCCGGGGGCATGTCCGGATGCCGCAGGATGTTGTGCGGTTGGCCCATCAACTCGGCTTCGGTGAAGCCGCTGGCGCGGATGAAGTCCTGATTGACGTAGGTGATGCGACCCTTCAGGTCGGTGCGCGAGACGATGGTCTCGCCGTCGGCGAGCAGGTACTCCTCGCGGGTGACCGGCAGGTTGGAACGCATGGTGGGGTGACTCCGATGGGCAGATGGGAGAAATCAGAACGGGGCGAAGGAGCCCTCTTCAGCCGGGGCGTCCAGGCTTTCGTAGCCACCGCTGCGCTTGCGGATGACGGGTGACTGGCTGCTGGCGGTGTGTCGGCGCGGAGCAGCCGCGGGGCGTGCGCTGGCGACGACGCCGTCCTCGGCCACCTGGAAGAAGGCCATGAGCTCCTGCAACTGTGCGGCCTGTGCCGACAGCTGTTCGGCCGTGGCCGAGAGCTCCTCGGCCGACGAGGCGTTCTGCTGCGTGGCACCGTTGAGGTGGTCCATGGCGGCGGTGATCTGGGTCACACCACCGGCTTGCTCGGCACTGGCAGCGGCGATCTCCTGGACCAGGGCGCTGGTCTTGTCGATCGATGGCACCATCTCGGCGAACAGCGCGCCGGCCTTCTCGGCCAGGCCAACGGACTCGCCGGCCAGCTCGCCGATCTCCTGCGCCGCGACCTGGCTGCGCTCGGCCAGCTTGCGCACCTCGGCGGCCACCACTGCGAAGCCCTTGCCATGCTCCCCGGCGCGGGCTGCCTCGATCGCGGCATTCAGAGCCAGCAGATTGGTCTGGTAGGCAATGTCGTCGATGATCGAGATGCGGGTGGCGATCTGCTTCATGGCGGCAGAGGTGCGGGCCACCGCGTCGCCACCTTCAGCCGCTTCGCGCGCGGCCTTGGCCGCCATGCTGTCGGTCTGCGTGGCGTTGTCCGAATTCTGTCGCACCGAGGCGGACATCTCCTGCAGCGACGCCGTCGTCTCCTCCAGGCTGGCGGCCTGCTGCGAGGCCGACTGCGACAGCACTTGCGAGGTGGAGGACACCTGCGCCGAGGCAGAGGTCAGCTGATCGGCCGCGGCTCGGACCTCAACGATGGTGCGGCTGACGGTGTCCAGCAGCTTGTTGAACATCGTGCCCAGCGAGGCGAAGAAGGCCTGCTTGCCCTGGACGTCGACCCGAGCGGTGAAGTTGCCGCTGGAGGCGCCCTCCACGATGGCACCGATCTCGCGCTCGGCCGCGACCTCATCGGTGCGATCAGCCCATTCGACCACCGTGCCGATGCGCAGACCGTCGGCATCCAGGATGGGGTTGGCGGTCAGCGCAAAGCTGAGCCCAGCCACCTGGATCGATGCCTTGTGCTCGCCCTTGAGATGGGCCAGCAGGTTGCGCTGGTGTCCCGGGTTGCGGTGGAAGACGTCGAAACTCTGGCCAAGCACACGGTTGGCATCGAAGCCGGGCAGTGCGCTGCGCAGGGTCGTCTCACGCCTTTGCAGCATCTGAACCACCGCGCGATTGAGGTAAACGATGTTGCCGTCGGCGTCGGCGATCATCATGTTGGTGCTGCTGGTGTCCAGTGCCTGACGCACGCGCAGGTTGGCGGCGGCCACCTGCGTGTCGCGCTCGATGCGCTCCTTCAGGTCAGCCTGCATGCGGGCCAGCGCCTGCAGCAGGCGCGAAGCCTCGCTGCGGCCGTTGTCGACGCGGATCGGGAAGTCGAGCTGTCCGTTGCCCACGGCCGAGGCCGCCGCGACGGCCTCGGCGATCGGCAGGGTCACCGAGCGAACGATCAGCACGGCCGTGGCGACGGACAGCAGCACCAGCGTCGCCACGATGGCGGTGATCGTGGCGCGCTGGGTCACCTGAGAGGTCTCGCGCGCCGCCAGCGTGGTGTCGAGTGCCGCATGCAGCTGGTCGGCCAACTGGTACTGTGCCGCCAGCGCAGCCGACATCGTGCGGTGGTAATCGACCACGGATGTGGCGACCGGATCAACCTGGCGCAGGGCGTCTTCGGCCAGACGGATGGCCTGAAGCAAGGCCGCATCGGCGCGCTTGGCAGCGGCGCCCACACTGGCCTCCAACGACGCGTCGGCGGCCAGGATCTTCTCGGCCTGGGTGGCATAGTGGCGCTGCGCGTTGCGCAGCGAGCGCACGGTGGCAGAGGCTTCGGTCAGGGCCTCGACGCTGCGCGACGGGCTGTCGAGCAGCCGCAGGCCGTCGGCATGCAGCTCGCTCAGCGCGTCGGTGGTCAGCGCCGCGTCAAAGACCACGGCAGCCTGCAGGTAGTAGCCGGCGGCTGCCGGGTCGAGTGTCAGGCCATAGTGGTCCGCCACATGCTCCTGCAGATCGCGAGTGTTCTGCAGCATCACCCCCAGGTGAGAGACAGCCTGCTCCAGGTTGTCCGGCCTGACTTCGCCCAGGGAAGTGAGGGCCGCGCCAGCCTTGGCGATCTCACCCCAGTGCTCACGGATCTCGTCGTCCTGGATGGCGCCGGCCAGCGCTTGCACAGGGGTCAAGGCCTGCTCCAGGCCGGGACTGGCCGTCGACGACAACTGGCGTGTCTGCTCGTTGCCACTGGCACGTATCACCAGCGCAGTGCGATGGTTCTCCACTGCGCGCAGCAAGGCATGCGTTTGCCGGATCGGTTCGACGCCCGCCGATTCCTGGCGGGTGACGGCGATCTGCTCGTTCTCGTTGATGAGCAACAGGACCAGCGGTGCGGCGCAGAGCACCAGGCCCAGCATGGCCAGCAGGGCGAACTTCTGCCACAGCAGCAGGCGGGCGAGCAGGTTTTTCATCGGGCTTCTCCGGAGAGGGCGGGGGAGGGTTGGGCGGCAGTCGCGTCAACGCCGCGCCGCGTGGGAGGGGATGTACGGGCGATCGCGCTGCTGACCAGCGCGGGAACATCCAGCACCAGGGCCACCTCGCCCGACCCCAGGATGGTCGAGCCGGCGATCGCCCGCAGGTGGCGGAAGATGGGTGACAGGGGCTTGAGCACGGTCTGGTGCTCGCCCATCAGGCGGTCGACGATCAGGCCGACGCGCTTCATGCCGTCACGCACGATGACCAGGCTGCGCCGGGCGTTCGGTCCCAACGGTGCAGGTGCCTGGCGGTAGAAGCGGGCCACGTCCAGCCAGGGCAGCACTTCGCCGCGCAGGTCGAAGTAGCCTGCCACGCGCTGCGGTTGGCGGCTGCAGTCTTCGGGCACATCGATGCACTCGGAGACGATTTCCAGCGGCAGCACATAGCACACGCCGCCGACCTGGGTCATGAAGCCATCGATCATCGCCAGCGTCAAGGGCAGGCGGATCTGCATCGTCGCGCCCTTGCCGGGCCGGCTGAAGACGCGGATCTGACCGCGCAGCGACTCGATGTTGCGTTTGACCACGTCCATGCCGACGCCGCGGCCGGAGACATTGGTCACCTGCTCGGCGGTGGAGAAGCCGGGCAGGAAGATCAGCTGGTCGATGTCCTCGTCGGCCAGTTCGACATGGGCGGGCACCAGGCCGCGTTCGATGGCCTTGGCCAGGATGCGCTCGCGGTTCAGGCCGCGCCCGTCGTCGCCCACCTCGATGACGATGGCGCCGGCCTCGTGGTAGGCGTTCAGACGCAGTTTGCCGACGACGGGCTTGCCGGCAGCCAGCCGCCCCTCGGAGGTCTCCAGGCCATGGTCCATGCTGTTGCGCACCAGGTGCATCAGCGGGTCGGCGATGATCTCGACCATGGACTTGTCGAGCTCGGTATCGCCGCCGGTGATCAGCAGCTCGACATCCTTGCCGAGCTGCTTGCCCAGGTCGCGCACCACGCGCTGGAAGCGCGAGAAGGTGTCGCCCACGGGCACCATGCGCAGCCCCAGGGCACCGTCGCGGGCCTCCTCGACCAGGCCCTCGATGCGCAACGCGGCTTCCAGGAAGGCCGGCGAGGCCTCCTGCTGGGCGACCAACTGGGCGCCGGAACTGGCGATCACCAGCTCGCCGATCAGATCGATCAGGTGGTCCAGCTTGTCGGCACGGACACGGATGAAACGGGTGTCGTCGCCAGGGCGGCGGGCGGCGGGGGCCGCAGGAGGCGCGGCC
>JAFLDI010000123.1 GCA_017302485.1 Burkholderiales bacterium
GCTCGGCCTCGGCGGCCGCCTCGGCGCGGCGCAGCTCGTCGCGCAAGGCGCCGAGATCACGCAGGTCGCGGACAGCTCGGTTGGTCATGGCCCAAGGCTAACCGATCGCGGCCGGGTGGCAGGCTGAACGGCCGCAAACCCCCTTGTCCCACTGACTGGAGCCTCCCTCCTGGAGGGAGGCTGGAGGGAGCCAACGAACGAAGTGGAGCCCCCTTCTCGGAGGGGGGCTGGGGGGAGCTCAACAAAACGGCCGCAGGCTAGGAGCCCCTTGGGCTCCTATCCTTCCCGGCGCAACGCCGGGAAGAGGATGACGTCGCGGATGCTGGGCGAGTTGGTCAGCAGCATCATCAGACGGTCGATGCCGATGCCGCAGCCGCCGGTGGGGGGCATGCCGTACTCCAGCGCGCGGATGAAGTCGGCGTCGTAGAACATCGCCTCGTCATCGCCGGCTTCCTTGTTGGCCACCTGGGCGTGGAAGCGCTGGGCCTGGTCCTCGGCGTCATTCAGCTCGGAGAATCCGTTGCCGAACTCGCGACCGGTGATGAACAGCTCGAAGCGCTCGGTGATGGCCGGGTTGCTGTCTGAGGCACGGGCCAGCGGCGACACCTCCACCGGGTAGTCAATGATGAAGGTGGGCTGCCACAGTTGCTCCTCCACCACCGCCTCGAACAGGCCGAACTGCAGTTGCGCCAGGCCCCAGTGCTTGGGCGGCTCCTCGCCCAGCTCCTTCAGTCGGGCATGGATGGCGGCGGCGTCGTCGGCCTGCGCCTCGGTGAGGCCGGCGTGGGCCACCAGCGAGTCGCGCACCGACAGGCGGGCGAAGGGCTCGTCCAGACGCACTTCCTTGTCGCCGTAGACCAGGCGGGCGGTGCCGGTGGCCGCCCGCGCGGCATGGCGCAACAGGGCCTCGGTGAAGTCCATCAGGTCGTGGTGGTTCCAGTAGGCCGCGTAGAACTCCATCATCGTGAATTCCGGGTTGTGCCGGACGCTGATGCCTTCGTTGCGGAAGTTGCGGTTGATCTCGAACACCCGCTCGAAGCCGCCGACCACCAGGCGCTTGAGGTACAGCTCCGGCGCAATGCGCAGGAACATCTCCTGGTCCAGCGCGTTGTGGTGGGTGGTGAACGGGCGCGCATTGGCGCCCCCCGGGATGGGGTGCAGCATCGGCGTTTCCACCTCGAGGAAGCCGTGCTCGACCATGAAATTGCGGATCGAGGCCACGCCCTTGCTGCGGGCGATGAAGCGGGTGCGCGCCTCCTCGTCGGTCATCAGATCGACGTAGCGCTGGCGGTACTTCTGCTCCTGGTCGGTCATGCCGTGGAACTTGTCCGGCAGCGGGCGCAGGCTCTTGGTCAGCAGGCGGATGCGGCTGGCCTTGACCGACAGCTCGCCAGTCTTGGTCTTGAACAGCGTGCCCTCGCAGCCCAGGATGTCACCCAGGTCCCAGTGCTTGAACGCGGCCAGGGCCTCGGGGCCGACCATGTCCTGGGTGATGTAGAGCTGGATGCGGCCGGTGGCGTCCTGCAGCGTGGCGAAGCAAGCCTTGCCCATCACCCGCTTGAGCATCATGCGGCCGGCCACGCTGACCTGGATCGGCGCACCCTCCAGCTCCTCGTTGGACTTCTCGCCATTCGCCTGGTGCAGCGCGGCGGCCCGGTGGCCCGGCTTGAAGTCGTTGGGGAACACCGCCGCGCCGCTGGCCTGGGCGGCGGCCCGCAGGCCGGCCAGTTTCTCGCGACGCTCGGCGATCAGCTGGTTGTCGTCGTCGGGCGTCAGGGCGGTGGGCGTGTCTAGGCTCATGGTGCTTGCCTCTGGCAAGTGCAGTTCGGGTGGGATCGAGCATTTTAGGGGGTGGATCAAGGCCGCTGCGCCTGTGCGTGCCCCTTTGGCGCCGACGGGGCGAAGTCCCGGTACCATGCCGCGGCGCTGGCGCGGTCGTCCAGCGCCGATCACCTGCAAAGGTTCTTTCATGAGTGCTTTCCTGCCGTCGCCTGGCCCGTCCGGTCGGCCATTGACGGGTGCCGTCCCACTGCGGCGCGGCCTGCTGATGCTCGCCGTCGTTCTGGCGTCGTGTGGCGGAGGAGGGGGCGGGGCCGGCAGCGGCGACACCTTCCAGCTGCGCCTGAGCTCAGGCGCAGCGTTCACGCCCTGGGCGTCGGGGCAGGTGGATTTCACGCTCACGCCGGCACTGGCCGCTGGCGAGACGCTGAGTTGCCGGGTCAACGGTGGCGCAGCCCAGGACTGCAGTCTGTCGGCGGCTGCCGGGCGGGCCCTCTACCAGGAACAGCCGGTGGGCCCGCTGCGCGTGGAGGCCACACGCACGCTCAACGGGCGGAGCGCGAGCGCTGCGCTGGACTGGCGGGTGGCTGCACCGGAGCTGGTGGTGTATGGCGGAACGCCCGCCGGCATCGTCGCCGCGCTGGCCGCCGCCCGGCAGGGGCTCGACGTGGTCGTGCTGGAGCCGCGCCAGAGGGTGGGCGGCATGATGGCTGGCGGTCTGGCCAAGTCCGATGTGGGGCCGGCGCCCGAACTGGCCATCGGAGGGCTGGCGAGCGAGGTGTTCACGCGCATCCGCGCGGCCGAGCAGCAGCGGGGCCGCTGTACCGAGGAGCGGCCCTGCAGCAGCCCCTATGACTTCGAGCCTCATGTGGCCGCCGCTGTCCTGCGCCAGATGCTCGACGAGCAGCCCCGCATCTGGGTCCAGGTGCAGGCGCCGTTGCGGTCCGTGCAGGTGCAGGCGCGGTCGCTGCACGGCCTGACCGTGGGGCGAGGCCGCCTGTCAGCCGGGGTGTTCATCGATGCCAGCTATGAGGGCGATCTGATGGCGGCCGCCGGCGTCAGCTTCACCACGCAGCGGGAGCATCGACGCTCGCTGGCCACCGGCGGCACCTCGCCCGCCGATGTCGAGGATGGGGCGGGTTTTGGCGAGCGGGTCCGGCCCTACGCGCTGAACCTGGACCCGTACCGCGTTCCCGGCGACCCGGGCAGTGGCTATCTGCCTTTCGTCGAGGCACCCACCGCGCACCAGCAAGGCGACGCTGATGATCGCGTCATGGCCTACAACTACCGCCTGTGCGTGACCGACGATCCGCACAATCGCATCCCCTTCGAGCGGCCGGCCAACTACCGGGCCGAGTGGTATGAGGCGTCGGCCCGGCTGTCGCAGGCGCTGTCGGCCTCGGGACGCCTGCCGGCACAGGAACTGTTCTTCAAGCCGTCGCCGACCGTGCCTTCCACCACGCCAGGCTTCAGCAAGTACGACCTCAACGGTGGCGCCGCGTTCTCCACGGACCTGACAGCGCCCGGCTGGAACCAGGCCTGGGCACAGGCCGATGCGGCCGGGCGCGCAGCCATCGAGTCGGCCTATGAGAGCTACACCCGTGGTCTGCTGTATGCGTGGCGCACCGACCCGCGTTTTGGCGCTCTCAATGCCAAGGTGGCGCGCTACGGACTGTGCAAGGACGAGTTCGAGGCCACCGGCCACTGGCCGGATCACCTGTATGTCCGCGAGTCGCGGCGCATGCTGGGGGCCTATGTGCTCAACCAGAACGATCTGGAACGCAATGGGCGCCGTGACGGCCTGACGGATGGCATTGCGCTGGGCTACTACGACATCGATTCGCACATCCGTCGCATCACCACCCGAACGATCGGCCAGCGCGAGGTGATCGCCGTGGAGGGGTTCCAGATCCGTCGCGGCCTGGCCAGTCCGCCCTACGCCATCCCCTACCGCAGTCTGACCCCCCGGGCCGATGAGCTGGACAACCTGCTCAATCCGGTGACCGTCTCGGCCACATCGCAGGCCTATGCCTCCTTGCGCATGGAGCCCACCTACATGGCCATGGGACAGGCCGCCGGTACCGCCGCTGCCATGGCGGTGCGCGGCCGTCAGGCCGTGCAGGCGATCAGCGTGGCTGCGCTCCAGGATCGGCTGCGCCAGGATGGCCAGAAGATCGACTGACCGCCCCAGGTCCGTACGGCACGGCCGCTGCCTGACATGACCCGGAGCTCCCTGACCCGCTCGGCCCTGTGGAACCTTCTGGCACGCCTGGCCACGGTGGGTCTGGGGCTGGTCCTGCTGGCCCTGGTGGCGCGCCATGATCCCGCGTTGCAGGGCCAGCTGTCCCTGTTGATCGCCGCCGAGTCGATCGCGGTGTCGCTGTGGTCGGGACTGGGGCTGGTGATCGCGCGACAGGTGTCCCACCACCACGAACAAGCCCATGACTGGGTCGTCACGGGCCTGCGTGTCGCGGTCGGCGCCGGCGCGGTGACCGCCTTGGCCCTGTGGGGGCTGTCTGCCGTGGCGGGTCTCGGCCCGTCCTATGGCTTCCTGCCCTGGCTGGCGCTGGCCATGCCGCTGCTGCTGGTCGCGCCGACCGTGTCGGGCGCATGGCTGGGGGAGGGGCGCATGGCGCCCTTGAATCTGACGGGTGTGCTGCCACCGGCGCTTGCGCTGGCCGTGGTGGGCGCACTCAGCCTGTCGGGCCGGCCACTGGACGCTGCGTCGGTGGTGGTGGCCTGGCTGGGGTCTCGCAGCCTGTGGGGCGCCTGGCTGCTGCTGCGCCACGCGCGCCCCACTGAGACACCCGCCAGGCTGGGGATCTGGGCCGGCCAGGCGCGCTTCTGCGCTGTCCTCGGGCTCACCAACCTCGTCAGCTGGCTCAATTTCCGGGTCGACCTCTTCCTGGTGGAACAAGGCGCCGGACTCACGCCCGCGGCGGTCTATGCGGTGGCGGTGTCGGTCACCGAGCTGCTGTGGTTCGTGTCTTCGGCCGTCAGTACGGCGGCCTATGCCCGCATCGGCGCTGCCGCGCGCGGCGACGCCGCGCGTCTGGCGGTCCGGATCATTCACGTCAACCTGCTGCTGCTGATGCTGGTCGGCCCCTGCCTGCCGCTGGCGGGGGCCGGCCTGCTGCCCTGGCTGCTCGGCCCGGCCTACGATCGGGCCTGGGTGCTGATCTGCCTGCTGCTGCCCGGGGTCTGGGCCTATGCCGCTGCGACCACCTTGTCGGCGTTCTACACCAACCAGCTTGGCCGCCCGGGGCTGTCGGCGGCGGTGGCTGGTGTGTCGTTGGGCATCAACCTGCTGCTGTGCCAGATCCTGATTCCCTTGTGGGGCGCGGCCGGCGCCGCGGTGGCGACATCGGCATCCTATGTGCTGGCCATCGGCGTCGGATTGGAGCTCTTCCGGCGGCATGCCGGGCTGCGCTGGCCGACGCTGCTGCGCATCGAACCCCGACTGTTGTGGGCGGCCTGGCGTCGGCGCGACGGGGCGTCGCCTTGAGTAGACTGCAGGCCCCTGCGTCCCCACCCCCGTGATGCCTTTTCCGTCGATCAAAGCGGCCCTGGGCCGGCTGCTCCGCGTCCTGACGCGCCCGCGCATGCTGTATGGCCTGCGTCGGCATGACGGCGCCTGGTTGCCCCACACCCGTGTCGGCAGCAGCACCGATCTGCTCCATCCGGAGCGGCTGGACATCGGCGACCACGTCTATGTCGGGCAGTTCAATCTGGTCGATGCGTCGGGCGGGCTGCGCATTGGCGAGGGCACCCAGATCACCAGCCACGTCACCATCCTCACCCACAGCAGCCACCAGGCGGTGCGGCTGGCCGGGCGCCAGTACTGGGGGCATCCGCAGCCTCCCGGGCTGGTGCGGCAGCCCACAGACATCGGCCCCTGGTGCTTCATCGGCGCCCACTCGGTGATTGCGCCGGGCAGCCGCCTGGGTCGTGGTGTGCTGGTGCGGGCGTTCAGCTATGTCGACGGTCAGTTTCCGGACTTCGCCGTGGTTGGAGGCCAGCCGGCCCGGGTCATCGGCGATGTGCGCGATCTCGACGCCGCCTGGCTGGAGCGCGAGACGACGCTGACCTCGCAGTACTGCGGAGGCGGTCTGCCGCCCCGGCCATGACGGTGAGCAACCTGGCACACCTGCTGTTCTTCGCCGATGCCGGCAGCGTCCACACGCGACGCTGGGTCGGGGCGATGGTCGAGCGTGGCTGGCGCTGTACCGTGGCGTCGCGCCAGGCCCACGAGATCCCTGGCGCCGAGGTCATTGCGCTGAACACCCCTGACGGCCGGCTGCCCTGGTTCGCGGCCGTGCCGCGTGTGCGTGCCTTGGTGCGCTCGCTCGCCCCCGACCTGGTGCATGGCCACTATGTGACCTCCTATGGATTCTGGGCGGCCTGTGCGGCCCAGGGAAGACCGCTGGTGTTGAGCGCCTGGGGCTCGGACATCCTGGTGACCCCTCGCCGCAGCCGGCTGGCGCATGCCTTGACGGGGTGGACCCTGCGACGCGCCGACCTGATCACCGCCGACAGCCAGGACATGCTGGACGCCATCGGCGCCTGGCGCCCCCGTGCCCCGGTGCGCCAGATTCTCTGGGGCGCTGATACCGACAAGTTCAGGCCACAGCCGCGCGCTGTCCGGCCCTTGCGCATCGTCAGTCTGCGCAACTGGGAGCCGCTCTACCAGATCGACGTGTTGCTGCGCGCCCTGGCCCTGCTGGACGAGCGGGCGCCCGGCCTGGCCCCTGAGCTGCATCTGCTGGGTGGTGGACCGGACGAGGCCGCCCTGCGCGCTCTGGGCGAGGGGCTGGGCCTGTCCCCACGCCTGCACTGGCATGGCCGTGTGCCCGAGGACCGGCTGGCCGAGGTGGTGCGGCAGGCCCACCTGAGTGTGTCGGTGCCGCTGAGCGATGCGACCTCGGTGTCGGTGCTGGAAAGCATGGCCGCCGGGCTGGCGATGGTCGTCTCCGACCTGCCGGCCAATCGACAGTGGATCGACGACCGCGGCGGCCGCATCGTGCCGGTCGCCAACGCGCCGGCACTGGCGCAGGCCCTGCAGAGCCTGCTGGGCGACCCGCAGGCGCTGGAGTCGATGGGCCGGCACAATCGCCAGCGCGTCCACCCCGAGGCCGCGCGGGCCACCCAGATGGACCGCATGGACCACCTCTACCGGGGCTTGCTGCGCTGATGCCCGTCGTTTCGGTGATCGTCCCTTGCCGCAACGAGCGCGCGTTCGTCGAGGCCTTCTGCCGCTCCGCCCTGGCCCAGGAACTGCCGGCGGGCTGGACGATGGAGCTGGTGGTGGCCGACGGCCAGAGCGACGACGGCACTGCCGAGTGTCTGGCGGTGATGGCCGCCGCCGAAACCCGCCTGCGGGTCATCGACAACCCGGGTCGCATCGTGTCCACGGGTCTCAACCGTGCACTCTCGCTGGCGCAGGGCGAGGTCATCGTGCGCATGGACGTACACACCGTGTATGAAGCCGACTATGTGCAGCGCTGCCTGGAGGCCCTGGCCGAGACCGGCGCGGACAATGTCGGCGGGCCTTGGCGGGCTGTGGCCCTGCCGCAGCGCAGCGTGCAGGCTGCCGTGGCCGCGGCCTTTCAGTCGCGCTGGCTGGCCGGAGGGGCGCGCTCGCGCCAACTGGACTACAGCGGCTGGGTCGACACCGTCTACCTCGGCTGCTGGCCACGGGCCAGCTTCGAGCGCTTCGGCGGGTTCGACGAGCAACTCGTGCGCAACCAGGACGACGAGCACAACCTGCGCATCCGGCGCGGCGGCGGCCGCATCTGGCAGGCCGCCGCCATCCGCTCGAGCTACCACCCGCGATCCTCGGTCGGCGGGGTCTTCAGGCAGTATCTGCAATACGGCTACTGGAAGCCCTTCGTCATGCGCAAGCACGGCCAGGCGGCGTCGGTGCGGCAACTGGTGCCGGGCGCCTTCGTCGTGCTGTGCCTGTCCGGCCTGCCTGCCTGGGCGCTGGGGGTGCCGGTCACCGTGGCTGCTGCGGCGCCATCGGCCTATGCGTTGATGGTTCTGGGCGTCAGCACTGCCATCGCGGCGCGCCAGGGATGGCGGCTGTGGCCCTGGCTGCCCGGCGTGATCGCCGCCTACCATATGGCCTACGGTCTGGGCACGCTGCTCGGCTGGCTCGACGTGCTGGGTGGCGCCCGTGCCGGTCGATCGCGTTTCGCCCGGCTGACCCGCTGATCGACATGACCGAGCCGGACGCCAAAGCCCCGACAGACCGCGACGCCCCGGCCGAGGCCGCAGCCGTCCTCGAGCGCTACGCCCGTCGCCAGGACGAGGACTGGCGCTACCACCCGCTCAACCCGGCCGCACGCCTGGCCTGGCAGGAGCGGCAGGCGGCGGTGGCCCAGATGCTGCGGCGCCAAGGCTGCGTCGATACCGCCCGTCTGCGCCTGACCGAGGTGGGTTGTGGCGCCGGCGGCATGCTGCTGGACATGCTGCAGCTCGGTTTCGACCCGCGCCATCTGTGCGGCATCGAGCTCATCCCGCAGCGGCTGGCGCGCGCGCGCGAACGCCTGCCCCAGGCGCTCCGGCTGATCGGCGGCGACGCCACTCTGGCGCCCGTCGAGCCCGGCTCCCAGGACATCGTGCTGCAGTCCACGGTGTTCAGCTCGCTGCTCGACGAC
>JAFLDI010000124.1 GCA_017302485.1 Burkholderiales bacterium
AAAGTGGCAGGTCGCCCGGCCGGCCGTTCTTGGCGCGAGCGACATGCAGCGTGCCGGCGACCACATCCACATCGCAGTGGCGCGCACCGAGCAGCTCACCGATCCGTGCCGAGGTGGCCAGCAGCAGCACGACGAGCAGGCGCAGCAGCGGCTTGGCGTCGCGCAGGGCCGGCAGCAGCTTGGCCAGGTCCGCGTCCGTGTAGACCACCCGGCGATGGTTCGACAGCCTGAGCAGCCGCACGTCGCGCGCCGGGTTGGCGCTCAACACCTTGGCACGCACACCCTCCCGGTAGATCGCCTTGAGCAGCGCGATCACGAGGTTGACGCTGCCCTCGGTGTAGCGATCACGGCGAGGGCCCGGACGCCGGCCGCTGAGCAGATCCTCGGCCAGTTGGAGGATGGCTTGCGGGCGCAGATCGTCGGCAATCTCGTTGCCCAGGACCGGACGGATCACCCGGTTGAATCGAGAACGATCGTCGCGCCACGAGCGCTTGTGCTGCTGGGCCCAGGGTTCGTAAACGTGGTCGTAGACCAAGCCTACGGTGAGGCGCGGCGCCACGGGGCTGACGCCCTGGGCAATGAGGCGCTTCATCTCGCGGGCGGCCACGCGCGCTGCGATCTCGTCCATGGTGTCGCAGGGACCCAAGGTGGCCAGGTTTGCAGATCCCTTCAGGGGACATCGGTAGCGCAACGCCCAGGTCTGCCGGCCAGAGACCCGGTCGGTCAGGCGACGCAGCCCCTTCTCGTCCGGGAAGCTCTCTTCGATGGGCCAGCCACGGGGCTGGGCGCGGGCCAGGAGCGGTGTGACGCGCTCGGACAGCGCCGCGTCCAGGGGCTTGGGGTTGAGGCGGCGCTCGCCCACACTGGGCATGTCCACCAGATGCAGGATCCGACAAGAGGGCGCACTGGGCGGCGCACTGGGCCGCGCTCCGAGCGGTGCGTCGTGGGTGTTGGCGATGGGGCTGGAAGACATGCTGGGTATTTCATCCAGCGCCCTCCTGAAGCCGGGAGCGATGATCCGTAGGTCGCGCCCGACTTTCCTCCCATCCACCTACCGTTGAGCCACGGTGGAGAAAAAAATGATGCGCGCCTGCAGGCGCTCAGCGGGGGGGCGGCCGCCCCTCCCACGGGCCCGATCCTGCGCGGCCCTACCGCCAGACGTCTTGCAGGTCGCTGCCCAGCTGGCGATCCTGAGCCAGCGCGTGGCGGTCTTGCTCCACCCGGCTGGCCAGCGCCGCCATCCGCTTGGCTTGCGAGGAGAACAGCGCCAGCGCCGGCAGACTGGACCACGCTTCGCGTCGTGCCGAGCCGAGCGCAGTCTTGCGCACAGGGGCCAGCACGTCGTTGATGCGCCGCTCGATGCCGCGCCTGCCGTCGTCGCTGGCCTGCTCGTACTGCAGGAGGTAGACACTGGACTTCATGCCGACCAGGCGGCGGATCTGGCTGGGCGTCACGAAGCCATAGTGGCGCAACAACACCAGCGCGCTGGCCGCGACGAACTCGCGCCAGACCTTGCCGACGTCCATGCGTCCGGACAGGGTGCCGGTCTTCTCACCAGCCAGCGTGGCCTGGTAACGCGTCACCGCGGCCTCGATGTCGTGGAACGCGGCCAGATTGCGCTTCCAGACCTGGGGCTCGAAGCTCAGCTCGACCAGCAACTGCCCGTTCAGGCGTTGGGCGCCCGCTCGGAGTTGCGCGAGACCCCGAGCCAGGTCGGCCAGGCCTTCCGCCAGGGTTTGATCGTGCAGGAAGGCCTGCTCGTCGCGGTAGCGCAGCAGGATCGCCTGCAACTCACCCTCCACCAGAAAGCGCCGCCATTCCCGGGATTCCAGGGCGACCCACTCGGCAGCCGCCTCGGCGCCAAGCTCCGGCGCGATGGCCTCGAGGGTCGCCTCCAGATCGTCGACCAGTCCGGCCAGATCGTCGAGGTCGGGGGCATTCAGAGCCGCCAGCACCGCGCGCGCGCCGTCGAGGCCGTCCAGGCGCACGCCAGGGGGTAAGGGGGTGAGCTGGTCTTGAAGGCGGCGGAACTCGCGCAAGAACACGAGGCTGGCGGCTTCTCCCACGAGTGCGACGTGACCACCTCCCTGTCCGGAGGGCTGTTGGCGAACATCTATGATGGGCGCTTGGTCGTTCACGGTGTCAAACCTGATTCCTCTATTCCCCTGAGCGAGATTTGACACCGAGATCCCGGCGGACCCGTCGGAAAAAAGGAGGAGCGGAGCACAGAGGCTCCGTCCTCCAAGGGCGCGGTCAAGGCCGTGCCGCCTCCAGCATGGCCCTCGACACGCGGCTGACGGCCTCGCGCACTTGCTCGGCTTGCACGTGGGCATAGCGGGCCGTCACCGCATTGCCGCCGCCTCGGTGCCCGAGGGCCTGGGCCGCTACCTGAAGCGGAAAGTCCCTTGCCAGCAGCGTGGCGTAGCTGTGACGCAGCGAATGCAGGACGATGCCGCTGATGCCGGCGTCCTTCAGCACGCGCTGGAAGGCCTTCTTGGGGTCGGCCAGGTGGGCGTCGCTGCCTCCCTTGCGCGGGAACACCCAGTCCCAGCGTGACATCTGCCGCTGCTCATGCAAGATGGCCAGCGCCACGGCATTCAGGTAGACCACACGGCCATGGCCGCTCTTGGTCTGGTCCAGGCGCCAGGTGCCTTGGGCGATGTCGATCGCGCTGAAGCGCGCCGTCAGGCCCTCGGTGCGGCGAACGCCCGTGGCCAGCAGGAACTTGAAGAAGTTCGCCGCCGTCCGGTTCGGTTCGCGTTCCAGCGCGGCCATGAAACGCGCCAGTTCCTCGCCGGCCAGGTAGCGCGTGCGCTGGTTGTTCTCGGTGTGCATGCGCACGCCCCGGCAGGGGTTCTTCTCCAGGCCGCCGGCCTCCCACAGGATGGCCAGGTTCAGCGCGCGCTTGAGCAGCGCGAGCAGGCGGTTGGCGGTGGCCGCACACAGCTCGACCCGCTTGCGGTCGTGGAAGCGCTGGATGTCCTGCGTGCGCAGCTGGGTCAGCAGCGTCTCGCCGAATGCGGGCTTCAAGTGGTGGATCCAGCGGCCTCGCACGTCGCGGTAGCTGCGAAGGCTCTGCGCATGGGGAAGATAGGACTCCTCGAAGAACCGGGTGACGGTGGTCGTCTGCCGGTCCCGGGCCTGCTGCTGGGCGGCCATCGGATCGAGGCCGCGCGCGAGCATGGCGCGGATCTCCATGGCCCGGACCCGCGCTTCGGCGATCTCCACGGACGGATAGTCGCCCAGCTTCATGGCGCGCTTGGTGCCCAACAGCGTGTAGCGCATCAGCCAGGCCTTGCGCCCGAGCCGGTTGACGGTCAGCCGAAGCCCGGCGACCTCGGCGAAGCTGTACTCGATCTCCCGCGCGGCGCCGTCGGCGGGACAGGGCGGCAGGCCGTCGACCAGCTTCTTGGTCAGGCGCATCTGTCGTTTCATCACGATCTCCCAAGGTGGGGCACGACCGACGCCGAGGGCTCGACACCGCCCTGGATCGCCCGCACCGGTCCCACGCGCGGGTCCGACGAAGTACGTATCCGTGGGACGACGGCAGGCCATGCGGCGCGGGCGTGCATGGTTTGAAGGCAGGCAAGGCGATGTCGGCGGTGGGCACTGCGGGCGCGTGGCCGAGCGCCTGCCGCCGGTCTATCTCCGGTCGTCGGCGCGCGGGGACGTGTCCGTCAGCCCGAAGTACCGGACCGCGTCGGCCCAGGCACCGAGTTCGGCCTCCCGGCGTGACACGCCTTCGGCCATGTACTCGCGGATTGCGGCGCGCTCCTCGAACCACTCGCGCTGGTCGGCATCGAGGGCTTGAACCTTGATGGCCAGCGCGGGGTCGAGCGGCGAGGGGTATACCGGTCCGTTCACGGCTCAATACTCCTCGGGCAAGAGCAGGGTGCTCACCGAGCGGTCGGCCTCGGTAATCGCCCATAGGCGCTGGCCGTCAGGCAGCGTGTAGATCGAGAGCAGACGCGCCCCCTCGATCAACGCCTGTTCGTTCTGTTGCGCGTCTTCGGCGCAGACATCGCCCCAGTCACCGCACTGATGGCGGCGCAACAGGGTCCAGGGGGCCAGGTTCTGCGCACGCAGGGCGTCGAGGGCGCCGGGCGTGGCCACGCACTGGCCCAGCGGAAAGCGCGGGGCAGCGGTGGGGCGCGGCGTATCGGTGGCATCGGAAGTGGAAGCCATGGACAACTCCAAAATGAAGAAGGCCCCGGGCGCAGGACGCGCACGGGGCCAAGGGTTGAATGAATGGGATGAGGTCGACGCGCAGGCACGGGTTCATCGCAGCCGATGGGCGGCGCAGCGCCAGAAGGCGCGGCCGAGGCGCTGGTCGTGGGCATCCAGGCCTTGCGGGCCGTCGCCGATCGACCAGCGCGCATAGGACTGCGCCAGGTCGATCACGTCGGGGTTTGCGGCGCTCACGCGCGGCAGCAGGCGGGTGATCAGCCAGTGCTCCGGGTGGTCGGGCAGCTCGCCCGCCTCCATCGACAGCAAGGTCAGCCAGACCCCGGCCCTGGGCGTATCGAGCAGTGCCAGGTCTTCCGACAGATCACCGTCATACGACGAGCGGAACACATCAGATCGCGGCGAGTAGCCCAGCACAGCCATCGGCGCGCCGCCAGCCAGCACGCAGGGCTCCTGTTTGAGCAGGGCCAGGCAGCGTCCCACGCGGTGCAGGTCGACGTCCATCTCTTCGGCCAGGCGGGTCAACGCCTGGGCCGGGGTCTCGTCGTCGAACTGCTCCACGCCGAACCCGCGCAGATCGTCGGCACAGACCGCCGTGATCCAGGCCAGATCGTCGGTGGCCATCGATCAGCCCCTCTTGAGGGTGAGCCGGCCCTTGCGACGCACCGTCACGTCGGGAACCGACGACAGGAGCGCTTGCTGCGGCGCGACTTCGGCCTCAGTGCCGTGATCGTCGAGGTCCTGCGTGGCCATCGGCTCGGCGGGCATGTCGTCTTCGGCCACCGTGACCTCGTCGGACGGGGTCATGGTCTCATCCCCTGCGTCCTGGGGCTGCGTGGCGTCAGCTTGTGGGGAAGGCGTCTCGTCAGGCGTGGGCGGCTTCGACTTCTTGATGAGGGGCTCTTTGCCGACACGCACCGGGGACAGTTCGCCTTCGACCTGGAGTTGCCGTGCACCCCAGGCCGCCCAGCCGCCCGCATCGACCAGGTGGTGGGGCGTGGTCTTGTCGCGCTGGAGCAGACCTTCGTGGACCAGGATCGCGGTCATGAAGCCCCAGTTGTTCGACGAGCGGCCGACGAAGGCCGCACGGAAGAGGTCGGCCTTGATGGGGCGCTCGGCGTCGCGCTCGTTGATGCAGCGGACGATGGCGTTGAACGGCACGGCCTCGTCGCTCACATAGCCGCCACCCTCGTTGCGGGCGACGCGCACGAACAGGGCTTGCCGGTCGGCATCCGTGAGCACCTGAAAGGTGATCTTGCCGGTCGAGCGCTGCCCGAGCTTGGGGGCTTGGTCCTCGCGCAGCAGGTAGAAGGTCTTGGTGCCGCCCTGGGTGACGTTGGCGATGGGCGGGGGAGGTTTCTTCGGCATGAACAGTCTCCAGAAAGACGAACGCCGCCGGGCTCCGGGGAGCCAGGCGGCGTGCAATGAAGGGTTGGGAAGTTGGGGTCAGCGATCGCGTGAAGATGGCCTCACCGGTCGTGCGCATCGAGCTCGCGTTGGAGCATCAGGCAAGCCACCATGGACAGCAGCAGCGTCGGCAGCGCGGTTGCGGGGCCGCCGGCCAGGGAAGGCACGACCAGTCGCGCGCCTTGGGACAGAAAATTGGAAAGCACAGCATGTTCTCCTCATGGATTGAGCAAGGGAGGGCACGCGGACGGTGGAAAGCCCCGCCCGCGTCGAAGTCCCTCACGAGGATGAAATGCGTTTGACCGTCAACCCTGGGACGGGTCAACGATCAAGGACGGCGAGGCCCCTGCGATGGGGGGCACTCAGATCGACAGCGCCCGGTCCGTTCCCGGTACCAGCAAGACGACCTGGGGAGAACGTCCGGGCAGTCGACGCACGTTCACGACGCCCAGCTCGGTGAGGCGGCGCAGGCCGTCATACGCGGCGTCCCTGGATATGCCTGCCCGCGCGAGCATGCGGCGGGTGAGAAGGACGGCGGGGTACGGCCGCTGGACCGCGTGGGCGAGCAGCATGAGGGCCAGATGCAGGCCCTTGCCCGGCGCCGCGCTGGCGGCTTGGAGCCAGTGCAGCTGTGAGTCTGGCGTGTCCTGAAGGTCAGGATGCAGGGTTGGGTGTGTGGGGGCTCTCATCGGCCATCTCCCGAGGCAGTCGCGACATGGGACTGTTGGAGAGGCCCATTTGGCGGGCGCGCGGCGCGGATGGCGCAGGGGACCAGAGATAGACCGGAGGCCGCATCGGACAAGAAAAAAGCACTTAGGCTGTTGGGCCTAAGTGCTTGATCTACTTGCAGTATTTGGCTCCCCGACCTGGGCTCGAACCAGGGACCTACGGATTAACAGTCCGGCGCTCTACCGACTGAGCTATCGGGGAAGGGATCTTGTTGTCGGCCGGTGCAAACGGTGGCACACCGGCGTCTTGATCATCACCTGCAGCAGGCCAACCAGGGCAACTGCCAAGGCAGTTGTGGAGACGGTTGGCTCCCCGACCTGGGCTCGAACCAGGGACCTACGGATTAACAGTCCGGCGCTCTACCGACTGAGCTATCGGGGAACAGGTAAGCCTGAGATTATAGGCAGATTTTGAGCACTCTCACAAGCTGACCTGGATCGACGCGCGCCAGGTGCGCGGCGCCAGCGGGTAGAGGTAGGCGTGGCCGAACTGGAACGGGGTCTCCTGCCAGGCGCGGCGGTCGAACAGGTTGTCGACGCCCAGGCGGGCGGTCCAGTCGCGGCCGCCCTCGCGCCAGGCGTAGCGGGCGTTCAGGCCCACGGTGGTCCAGGCGCCACTCTCCAGGCTGTTGTCGGGCAGCACGTAGCGCGGCCCCTCGTGGGAGAGCCAGCCCTGCAGCAGCAGGCCGGGCAGGGCGCCAGGTTGCCATCCGAGCTGCGCGCGCAGCACACGGCGGGCGACGTTCTCGGGCACCAGACCGTTGAGGGTGCGATCGGCGGCGTCTTCACGCCTTGCATGCAGCCACAGCGCCGAGCCGCGCAGACTCCACTCGCCCCAACGTGTCTCGCCAGACGCCTCCAGGCCGCCGTGGCGGGCGGCGCCGTCGATGCGGTAGGTCGTTCCGGTGTCGGTGACGGCGGGGCGGCGGATGTCGAAGGCGGCCAGTGCCGCGCCCCAGTCGCGGTCCTCATGCTTCCAGCCCAGCTCGACCTGGCGGCTGCGCAGCGCGGGCAGCGGTTGACCGGCCTGGGCGCCGTAGCCGCTGCGGTTGGGGGTGACCGCGCTCTCGATGCCCTGGCCCCAGCTGGCGTAGAGCATGTTCTGCGCTGCCAGCTGCCAGGTGGCGGCCAGCCAGGGCGTGGTGAAGCCCTGGTCATAGGAGGTGGCGCGGCTGCCGTCGGTGCGCACGCTGTCGCGCTGCAGTGCGGTGTGGCGCAGGCCCAGCCACAGGCCCCAGGGGCCATGATGAATTCGGTCGGTCAGCTGCCACTCGGTGCTGCGCTCGGTGCGGTGGGTATTGGCGTCCAGCGCTTGTGGCGAGGCGGGCACCACGGCCTGGCCGTCGATTGTGCCGATGCCGGCCCAGTTGAAGGCCTGCGCGCCCATGCGCTGGCGGTAGCGCGTGGTCATCACTGACAGGCCCAGCGCGTGGGTCCAGGCGCCGGTGCGCGCCTGGCCGTCCAGGCGCAGTGCCTGGGCGTCGCTGTCGCGGTGCTCACCGTCGCTGCGGAAGTCGTAGTAGTCAAAGCTGCCGTCGCTGCAGTAGCGGTCATAGGTGTTCTCGCTGCTGCAGCCGAAGGGGAAGGCCATGCGGTCATCGGTGCGCAGGCGCTGCGTCATCGCGTGGGCCTGCAGGCGCCAGCCCTCGGCCAGGGCCTGGGTGTAGCGCAGGCTGGCGGCGTGACCGTCGAAGACCACCGGGCCGGCCCAGGCCTGGTTGTTCAGGTTGATGCGCGGATCGATCGCCTGGGCCGAGGGCAGCGTGCTGCCCAGCAGGCTGAACGCGGCGGCGCTGCGCTGGGCCTGGTGGCTGCGCTCCACCTCGGCCTCCAGCGTCTGGGTGGCCGACAGGCGCCAGGTGCCGGCCAGCGCGGCCAGCCAGCGTGAGCCGTCGGTGTCGTGAAGCAGCGGCCGCAGGCGGTCAGCCGACAGCGTCAGGCGCAGGCCCAGCGCGTCGCCGACGCGGCGGTCGATGTCAGCCGCGGCGCGCAGGCTGCCGTCGTCGGCCACACCGGCCAGCAGCGTTGTGCTGTCGCCGCGCGGACGACGCACCACCAGGTTGACCAGGCCGC
>JAFLDI010000125.1 GCA_017302485.1 Burkholderiales bacterium
GTTGGTGAGCGTGATGGCGAGCGCCGCCAGCAGCAGCGACAGCAACACCGCCCCCGCCGCATCGAAGGGCGTCCGGGTGGTGGCCCGGTTGGCCGGCCCCAGCCGCAGCGCCTGGGCGATGAGCAGGAGGATGATCGGCACGTTGATGAGGAACAGCCAGTGCCAGGAGAAACGCAGCAGCAGGCCACCGAGGAGCGGGCCGAGCAGGAAGGCGATCCCGAACACGGCGCCGAGCAGGCGATCGATCCAGCGCAAGGGCGTGGCAGCCACCAGCATGCGCAGCAGCCGAGCCAGCAGGGCCCCCAGAATCAGGGTCCCCAGGAAGGCCGCCGCGTAGCCCAGCGCCACCCGCGGAGCCGCACCCGCATCGGTCAGCGGCAGGCGAGTGGCCAGTTCCGGCCCCCAGTTCAGCGCCACCAGCCAGGCCATGAGCCAGGCGGCCAGCGAGAGCAGTTCGTACACCAGGCCGCGCCACAGTCCCACCAGGACTGAGACCAGCATCAGGACGGCCAGGATCCAATCGATCCAGCCCAGGCCCAGCCAGACGGCGGTGGCGGTGCTGTGCTGAGGTCCCACGGGACGGCCTCAGAGCACCAGAACGGCGGCCTGCAAGCCTCCGGCCTTGATGCGGGCGGCCGCCTTGTCGGCCTCGGCCTTGGTGGCGTAGGGGCCAACCCGCACCCGGATGCGCCGACCGGTGGCCGAGTCGATGACCTGGGTGTAGGTCTTCAGGCCCATGCCTTCGACCTTCATGCGCGCCTCGCGCGCGCTGCCGACCTCGGCGAACGCGCCGATCTGGACCACATAGCGGCCTGCATCGGCCGCTGCTGGCTTGGCTTCGGGCTTGGTGGCCGGCTTGGCTTCGGGCTTGGCCTCGGGCTTGGCGGGGGGCTTGGTCACCGCGGAGGCCGGCGTGGCAGCACTGGTCGGCCTGGCTTCGCCAGGTGCCGAGGGACGGGTTGCAGCGGGTCTGGCCGCTGCGGAAGCGGCCGCTGGGGTGGTCAATGAGGAGGCCGACGACGACGCCACCTGGGCCGGCTCATCGATCGGCTCGGCCGGTCGGGCCTCGGGTCGACGGACATCGGCCCGCGCCACCGGGGCATGGAGGGCCGGGGCACCATCGCGCGCGGGGATCTCGATCGGCAGGTCGACAGGGATCGGACGCGACCGGCTCTCGAACAGCAACGGCAAGCCGATGATGCCGATGCCCAGCAGCACACTGGCCCCGATCAGCCGCCGCCGGGCCCGGCTGCGGGCCTCGCGCACCACCTCGGCGGCGTCCAGCATCGGCGCGGCGGACGCGGCGGGCGACTTCTTGAACAGGGAGGTCAGGAACGGTGGCAGGGCCATGCGGACGCGTCGGTCAGGTGGGCGGAGCGGCAAACGCCCCGACCGTCGGCAGGCGTCCAAGGCAGCCCGGTCAACCCTTGTGGGGAGCGCTCAACCGGGGCACGCCATGCTTCAGCACGCCACCCACGGTCAGGAAGGAGCCGAAGACCACGATTCTATCAGCCGGGTCGCTGGCGGCGAGGGCCGCGGCCAGGGCAGCCAGGGGATCCGGATGGACGTGCAGCGGGACATCGCCTCGGACTTCGCGCACCACCGACGCCAGGGCCTCGCCGCGGGCTGCACGGGGCAAAGGCAGGTCAGTGAGGTGCCAGGCATCGACCAGCGGCGCCAGCCGCGCCACCACCCCGGCCAGGTCCTTGTCGTGCATGGCGCCGAACACGGCGCGGGTGTGTGCGAAGTAGCCCATCTGGTCCAGATTCAACGCCAGCGCGGCCACGCTCTGCGCGTTGTGAGCCACATCCAGCACCAGCGTCGGCTGCCCCGGTACGATCTGGAAGCGCCCGGGCAGCTCCACCGTGGCCAGACCCACGCGCAGTGCTTGGGCATTGACCGGCAGGCGCTCGCGCAGAGCCTCGAGCGCGGCGATGGCGCCGCTCGCGTTGAGCAGTTGATTGGCGCCGCGCAGCGCCGGGTGGCCCAGCGCGTGGTAGCGGCGCCCTCGCCCGCTCCAGGACCACTGCTGTCGGTCGCCCTGCTGGTTGAAGTCGCGGCCCATCAACCAGAGGTCGGCTCCCAGCGTCTCGGCGGCCTGCACGACGCTGGCAGGTGGCAGCGGGTCGGAGACGATGGCCGGCCGGCCGGCGCGCAGGATCCCGGCCTTCTCACGGCCGATGCTCTCGCGGTCGGGACCGAGGAAGGCCACGTGGTCGATGTCGATCGAGGTGATCACGCTCACGTCGGCATCGAAGGCGTTGACCGCGTCCAGCCGGCCGCCCAACCCCACCTCCAGAACCACCAGGTCGGGCCGCTCGGCGATCAGCCGCCGCGCGATGGCCAGCAGCGTGAACTCGAAATAGGTCAGGCTGACATCGCCGCGAGCGGCCTCGACCGCAGCGAAATGCTCGACCAGCGACTCGCCCGCCACCATCTCGCCATCGACACGGCAGCGCTCCTCGAAGTGCACCAGATGCGGCTTGCTGAACAGGCCCACGCGGTAGCCGGCAGCGCGCGCGATGCTGTCGATCATCGCGCAGGTCGAGCCCTTGCCGTTGGTGCCGGCGACGCTGATCACCGGACAGTCGAAGCGCAGACCCAGGCGCTCCTTGACCGTGCGGACACGGTCGAGGGTCATCTCGATCTCGGTGGGGTGCAGGCGCTCGCAGTGGGCAAGCCATCCTGCCAGCGTGGTCGGCAGCGTGCTCATCAAAGACAGCGCCCCGGGCGACGGTGTCGCACCGGGGCGGGAATGGGGGTGAACGGGGTCAGGCGACGGCGTCAGCGCTCTGGCGCTGCAGCATGGCCAGCTGGTGGGCGATGGCCTGGCGCAGCTGGCGGCGGTCCAGGATCATGTCGACCGCTCCCTTCTCGACCAGGAACTCGGCGCGCTGGAAGCCCTCGGGCAGCTTTTCACGCACGGTGTTCTCGATCACGCGCGGACCGGCAAAGCCGATCAACGCCTTGGGCTCGGCGATCACCACATCACCCACGAAGGCGAACGACGCCGACACACCACCCATCGTCGGGTCGGTCAGCACGCTGATGTAGGGCAGGAGGGCCTTGGCCAGGCGGGTCAGCGAGGCGTTGGTCTTGGCCATCTGGAACAGGCTGAACAGGCCTTCCTGCATGCGCGCGCCACCGGTGGCGGTGAAGCAGATGAAGGGCACCTTCTGCTCGACGGCGGTCTCGACGCCGCGCACGAAGCGCTCGCCCACCACCGAGCCCATCGAGCCGCCCATGAAGTCGAACTCGAAGCAGGCCGCCACCACCGGCATGCTCATCACGGCGCCGCCGATGACGATCAGCGCATCGGTTTCGCCGGTGGTCTCCAGCGCGCTCTTCAGGCGCTCGGGGTACTTCTTGCTGTCCTTGAACTTCAGCGCGTCGACCGGCAGCACCTCCTGGCCGATCTCGTAGCGTCCTTCGGGGTCGAGGAAGGCATCGAGGCGCGCCCGCGCCCCGATGCGGTGGTGGTGGTCACACTTGGGGCAGACGTTGAGGTTGCTCTCCAGGTCGGTCTTGTAGAGCACCGACTCGCAGGAGGGGCACTTGATCCACAGGCCTTCCGGCACCGAGCGGCGCTCGCTCGGGTCGGTGTGCTGGATCTTCGGTGGCAGCAGTTTTTCAAGCCAGCTCATCGATCAAGGCTCCTCAACGATTCAATCCAATAGTCTGCCAGAAAGCCCTCAGAGGCTGTCCAGGGCGGTGCGGATCTCGGCCATGAAGGCCCGGGCCGCCGCGGGCGCATTGTCGCGCGTTTGGGATTCCAGGATCTGGATCAGGCGCGAACCGATGACCACGCCGTCCGAGACCCGCCCCACCGCCTGCGCCGACGCCGCATCGCGGATGCCGAAACCCACGCCCACCGGCACCTTCACATGCTGGCGGATGCGTGGCACGGCCGCCGCCACGGCGTCGGTGTCCAGGTTGCCAGCCCCGGTCACGCCCTTGAGCGAGACGTAGTAGACATAGCCGGTGGCGATCTCGCCGACCTGGCGCATGCGCTGCTCGGTGGAGGTGGGGGCCAGCAGGAAGATCAGGTCCAGGCCATGGGCCTGCAGGGCCTGGGCGAAGCCAGCGCACTCCTCGGGCGGGTAGTCGACGATCAGCACGCCATCGACGCCCGCCTCGGCGGCGTCCTTCACGAAGGCGCCGGCACCGTGCCTCTGGTCGTAGCGCTCCACGGGGTTGGCGTAGCCCATCAGCACCACCGGAGTGGTCCTGTTGCGGGTCCGGAAACCACGCACCATGCCCAGCACCTGGGCCATGCCGATGCCGCGCGCCAGCGCGCGCTCAGCGGCCTTCTGGATCACCGGACCGTCGGCCATCGGGTCGGAGAAGGGCACACCCAGTTCGATCACGTCGGCACCGCCGTCGGCCAGCGCCAGCATGACATCGACCGTGCCGTCGGCATGCGGGTCACCGGCGCAGACATACGGAATCAAGGCCCGGCGGCCATCGGCCTTCAGGGCCGCAAAGGTGGCAGCGATGCGGCTCATGCAATGCCCTCCAGGCCGGCGAGCCTGGCCACGGTGTTGATGTCCTTGTCGCCGCGGCCGCTGAGGTTGACCAGCACATGCTGGTCGGGGCGCATGGTGGCGGCCAGCTTGATGGCATGGGCCACGGCATGGCTGGACTCCAGCGCCGGGATGATGCCCTCGGTGCGGCACAGGCGGTGAAAGGCGGCCATCGCCTCGTCAT
The DNA here is from genome assembly GCA_017302485.1 of Burkholderiales bacterium. Classification (GTDB taxonomy): domain Bacteria; phylum Pseudomonadota; class Gammaproteobacteria; order Burkholderiales; family Burkholderiaceae_C; genus Ideonella. Next base: position 4,708 of record JAFLDI010000125.1, read on the forward strand.
CGGTACAACCCACGTACTCGGCACGACCGATGTCGTGCAGGTAGGCGTGCTCGGGGCCGACACCGGGATAGTCCAGGCCGGCCGAGACCGAGTGGGTCTCGATGATCTGGCCGTTGTCGTCCTGCAGCAGGTAGGTGCGGTTGCCGTGCAGCACGCCGGGGCTGCCGGCCGAGATGCTGGCGGCATGGCGTCCGGTATCCAGGCCAGCGCCCGCCGCTTCCACGCCGATCAGGCGCACGCTCTCGTGCGGGATGTAGGGGTAGAAGATGCCCATGGCATTGCTGCCGCCCCCCACGCAGGCCACGACCGCGTCGGGCTGTCGGCCGGCTCCCAGAAACTCGGGCATCTGCTGCAGGCATTCGTCGCCAATCACGCGCTGGAAGTCGCGCACCATCGCCGGGTACGGCGCCGGGCCGGCCACAGTGCCGATGATGTAGAAGGTGTTCTCGACGTTGGTGACCCAGTCGCGCAGCGCCTCGTTGAGCGCGTCCTTGAGCGTCTTGGAGCCGCTCTCGACCGGCACCACCTTGGCGCCCAGCAGGTGCATGCGGTAGACGTTGGGGCTCTGCCGCTTCACGTCCTCCGAGCCCATGTAGACGATGCACTCCAGGCCGTAGCGGGCGCAGATCGTGGCAGTGGCCACACCATGCTGGCCGGCACCGGTCTCGGCGATGACGCGCGGCTTGCCCATGCGGCGGGCCAGCAGGGCCTGGCCGATGGTGTTGTTCACCTTGTGCGCGCCGGTGTGGTTGAGGTCCTCGCGCTTGAGGTAGATCTGCGCGCCGCCGGTTTCGCGCGACAGGCGCGCCGCGTGGTAGATCGGGCTGGGGCGGCCGACGAAGTGCTTGAGCTCGTTCTCGAATTCGCGGCGGAACTCGGGATCGTTCTGGTAGTGGGCGTAGGCGGCCTTGAGTTCCCCGAGCGCATGGGTCAGCGTCTCGGACACGAAGCTGCCGCCGTACGGACCGAAGTGGCCCGAAGCGTCGGGCTGGTGGTACTCGAACATGACAGGGAATCCTTGGGAATGGGGGTCAGATGCCGGCGTCGGCAGCGGCGGCGATCCGGGCGTCGGCCTCGCGCACCGCCTGACAGAAGCGGTGCATCAGCGCAGCGTCCTTGATGCCCTTGGCGCTCTCCACGCCGGAGCTCACGTCAACGGCCCAGGGCCGGACGCGCATCACCCCATCGATCACGTTTGCAGGATTCAACCCACCAGACAAAACGACCGGACAGGGAACGACTGACGGTATGAGAGACCAATCGAACACCTTTCCGCCGCCCCCATAGCCCTCGACGGGGGCGTCCAGCAACAAGGCCTGGGCGCCGGGGTGGCGTGCCGCCAAGTCTAGCAAATCGAGCCCGGGGGCCATCCGGGCTGCCCGCAGATAGGGCCGGCCGGCTGCGGCGCAGTCCTCGGGCGTCTCATCGCCATGGAACTGCAGCATGGCCTGGGGGAGCGCAGCCAGACCGGCCGCGACCGCATCCGCACCGGCATTGACGAACAGCAGCACCGGCGTCACGAAGGGGGGCAGGCGGCGCGCCAGTTCAGCCGCCCGCGCGGCGCTGACGGCACGCGGGCTCTTCGGATAGAGCACGAAGCCGATCGCGTCCGCGCCAGCGGCCACCGCGGCGTCGACGTCGGTCTCACGGGTCAGGCCGCAGATCTTGATGCGGGTGCGCAGGGTCAGGGGAGTCATGGCATCCAGTCCATGGCCGCCGTGTGCGTCGGCAGGCCGAACTCGGCATCGTAGCGGGGCCCCAGGAAGTACAGGCCGTCGGGGGCGAAGGTGGGTGCCGCGGCATCGCGTGAGCGCGCGGCCAGCACCTCGGCCATCCAGTGCGGCGGCCGGGTGCCCGCTCCCACCGCCACCAGGCAGCCCATGATGTTGCGCACCATGTGGTGCAGAAAGGCAATGCCGTCGAAGTCGAAGCGCCAGTAGGCGCCACGCCGCGTGATGTGGATGGCCAGGAGCCGCTTCACCGGCGAGGCGGCCTGGCACTCGGACGAGCGGAAGGAGCTGAAGTCGTGCTCCCCGACCAGGTGGGCAGCGGCGACACGCATCGCCTCGCCATCGAGTCGCCGAAAGCTCCAGCCACAGCCGCCGCGCTCGATCGCCGGGCGCACCGGCGACTCCAGCAGCAGGTAACGATAGTGCCGTCCACTGGCCAGGTTGCGGGCATGGAAATGTGCTGGCACCGGCTGGCACCACTGCACGGCGATGTCCGGTGGCAGGTAGCGGTTGGTGCCACGCACCCAGGAGAAGGCCTCCCGTTCCAGCGGCGTGTCGAAGTGGACCACCTGGTTCAGCGCATGCACACCGGTGTCGGTGCGGCCGGCACAGACGGTGTGGACCGGTTGCGCCGCGAACTGGGCGAGCGCCTGCTCAAGGTGGTCCTGTACCGTGCGGCCTCCGGGCTGGCTCTGCCAGCCGTGGTAGGCCTCACCGCGGTAGGCCACACCCAGTGCGATGCGCCGCGTCAGCGCTGCCCCGCCGTCGCCCGCGGGCGACGGCGCAGGCTCAGAGCTCATCCAGCAGGCTCTGCGCGCGCGCCTTCAGCGCGCCGTCGGATTTCTCGATCACTTCCTGCAGCAGATCGCGGGCGCCTTCGACGTCGCCAATGCGGCGGAACTCGTCGGCAAGTTCGATCTTGCGCTGCAGCGGATCGCCGACGCCGGCATCCAGGTCATCGCCGGTGGCCGGCGGTGGCGGAGCGGCCGGCTCGCCCGGCAGGTCCAGCGACAGGTCGCCGAAGTCGAAGTCGACCGGCGCGGAGGGCTGCGCATCACGCGGCGCTGGCGCGGGCGGTGACAACGGCGGCAGCTCAGGCGCCAAGGCGTCAAAGGCGCTGGGCGTGGTCTGCTCACCCAGGTCCAGCTCATCCAGCCGGCCGCGCCGGGTGGTGACCGGATCGTCATCAAGCATGCCGTGGACAGACGATTCGCCCAGGTCCATCGTCGGCTCGGAGGCGGTCATGGGCCGGGTGTTCTCAAGACCACTGAGCTGTGACGGCGAGTCGAGGTCGATGTCGATGTCGTAGGTGGACGACGGCCCTGCCGGCGCAGCTGCTGCAGCGGGCACCGGGTCGGGCTCGGGCAGGGGATCGGGCTCGACCGTGGCAGCCGGTGCCGCATCGTCCACCAGCGAGGCCGTGGCGGGCAGCAGGTCCTCGGTGGCGGCGAACAGGGGCTCGGCTGGATCCAGCTGGCGCCCCAGCTCGGCCGCACGGGCCCAGTCCTCGCCCTGGCCACCGGTCATCTCATGCAACTGCCGGGCCTGCTGCATGAAAGCCTCAGCGTCGGCACGTTTGGCATACACCTCCAGCAGCTTGGTGCGAATGGCCGCACGAGACGGATCGGTGCGCAGCGCCTCCTTGAGGATCTCCTCGGCCTGAAGGTCGCGGCCATAGGCCAGGTAGACATCGGCCTCGGCCACCGGATCCACGTCGCCGATCGCATCGAGCTGGCTCAGCGAGTAGCTCAGCGAGGACGAGGCGGCCGCGCTGGAGGCGCCGTCGCGGGTATCCACGCGCTGGCCACCCGACGCACCGAAGAAGGAGTCGGGTTGCAGCTTGCTTTCGATGAACGAGGTCTCACCGGTACCGTCCTGGCCGCGGCGACGCAGGCGCATCACCCCCCAGCCAGCCAGCAGGGCCACCAGGCCCACGCCCA
>JAFLDI010000126.1 GCA_017302485.1 Burkholderiales bacterium
GGCGGCGCGCAGCCTGCGGCTGGAGGCCGATGCCGACGACACCGGCGGCCGCCCGCGCGCCTGGCTGTGGCGGCAGCTGGACCACTTCACCCGGCGCGGCCCGGCGATCGCCGCCATCGCGCTGGCGGTGGGGCTGGCCGGCGTGGGCTATGCGATCAGTCTGCGGCTGCAGATCGGCGACCTGGACCGCGGCGCGCCCGAGCTGCGTGCCGACTCGCGCTACAACCGCGACAACGACTTCATGAGCCGCCACTACGCGGCCAGTGCCGACATCCTGGTGGTGATGGTGGCCACGCCCGAGGACCAGTGCACGCGCTACGGCACGCTGGCCCGGCTCGACCGGCTGGCCTGGCGGCTCGAGCAGCTCGACGGCGTGGAGGCCACCAACTCGATGGCGGCCCTGTCACGGCTGGCGATGGTGGGCTACAACGAGGGCCACCTGAAGTGGTTCGAACTGATCCCCAATGACGCCGCGCTGGGCGGCGTGCAGGCGCGCGCGCCGCGCGAGCTGTTCAACCAGGGCTGCTCCTTCCTGTCGCTGTATGTCTACCTGAAGGACCACAAGGCGACGACGCTGACCCGGGTGGTCGACGAGGTCGAGTCCTTCATCGCCGCCAACCGGGCCGGCGAGGAGCGCTTCATGCTTGCCGCCGGCTCGGCCGGCATCGCCGCTGCCACCAACATCGTCGTGCAGCAGGCCATGCGCGAGATGCTGCTGTGGGTCTACGGCGCGGTGATCGTGCTGTGCTTCGTCACCTTCCGCTCCTGGCGCGCCGTGGCCTGCGCCGTGCTGCCGCTGGTGCTGACCTCCATCCTGTGCGAGGCGCTGATGGTGGGCCTGGACATGGGCGTGAAGGTGGCGACGCTGCCGGTGATCGCCCTGGGTGTGGGCATCGGCGTGGACTATGCGCTGTACGTGCTCAGCGTGATGCTGGCCCGCCTGAAGGCCGGCGACAGCCTGTCCGACGCCTACCACCACGCCCTGCAGTTCACCGGTCGCGTGGTGCTGCTCACCGGCCTGACGCTGGCGCTGGCGGTGGGCACCTGGGCGCTGTCGCCGATCCGCTTCCAGGCCGACATGGGCATCCTGCTGGCCTTCATGTTCGTCTGGAACATGGTGGGCGCGCTGGTGCTGGTGCCGGCGCTCGCGCACTTCCTGCTCGTGCCACGGCCTCGCGCCGTGGCGTCCCATGCCCTGCTTGCTCAGTGAGACGAATGACCATGACCGACCAGTATGTGAACCTTGGCGGACAGAAGATCCGCTGCCGTGATTCGGGCGGCGACGGGCCCGCGGTGCTGCTGCTGCACGGCGTCGGGGGCTCGCTGGAGCTGTGGTCGGCGCAGTGCGTGGCGGCGAACAAGGACCTGCGTCTGGTCGCCGTGGACCTGCCCGGCCACGGCCTGTCCGACTTCAGCGCGCAGGCTGACTCGCCGGTCAGCTTCGCGCGAACGATGTGGTCGCTGCTGGACGCGCTGGCCATCCGCCAGGTCCACCTGGTGGGCAACTCCCTGGGCGGTGCGATCAGCCTGCAGATGCACCGCAGCCAGCCGGCGCGCGTGCGCAGCATGCTGCTGGCGGCCAGCGCCTCCCTGGCGACGACGGCGCCACTGCCGTTCAGGTTGATGACGCTGCCGGGCCTGGGCGAGCTGATGTCGCGTCCCGGCGAGATGGCGGTGGCCCAGCAGGTCCAGGCCATCTTCGGCCCCGACTTCGTGGTCACGCCGGCGCTGCGCGAACTCATCCGCCGCAACGTGATGCGCCCCGGCGCCCAGAAGGCCTTCCTGGGCTGCGTGCGGCAGATGACCCGCCTGCGCGGACAGCGCGCCGCCCTCATCGAGCAGGCCCAGGCCTCACTGGCGATGAGCCGCGTGCCGACGCTGCTGGTGCACGGCCGCCAGGACGCCGTCATCCCGGTGGCGCATTCGCAGAACACCTGCGCGCGCCATGCCCACCTGCGGCTGGAGGTGTTCGATCACTGCGGTCACACGCCGCAGCTGGAGCAGCCCGAGCACTTCAACGCTCGGCTGGGCGCGCTCGTTCGGCAAAGCCGCCTCGGTGAAGGGGCCTGAGGACCCGACTCACCCACGGCCAAGCCCGTCTCGCCTTCGCTCAGGACTGCGAGGATCTGGCTCTCTGTGAATCTCGCCTTCCTCATCGCTCTTCCTTGAGGATGCGGAAGTCTCTGCCTTCGGGTTGTCTACTCAGTGGGGGAGCTTACGGGCTCACGGCACGACCCTCTGATCTTGTCCAGGCACTCCCGGCGCCGCGTTCGCTTGGCCGGCAGTCCTAGACCCAGGCAGTGCTGCTTCATGGGTCGTATCGTCCCGGCGCTTCAGGCCGATGCCAAGCACGGCGCGGGGCGACTCAAGCAGGCCTTCACTAGGCCAACATTGGCCTGTGAACAGCATAGATCGAGCAGGCGCCGGCCACGACGACGGTAGAGGCGAAGAGCCCGGTGCCGCCGAAGAACGACCTGACGTAGGAGGGACCCGTTGCGGTTCCGAAATGGGTACGCATGCCCGCCATCTCAGCGATGGCCATCTGGACGTGCTCGAGCTTGACCTTTTCCCGGTGGTGCGACCTGGACTTCGAGATCAGGTAGCTGACGACCAGAAAATGAAACACCAGCAACAACCATGTGGCAACGTTCTTCCCGTCTGAGGACAGATTGGCCTTGCTACCGATGAGGCCGGCGACGACGCCCACATTCAGAGTCAATGCTTGAAGCGTCGTGGAAAAAGATCGCTCGGACAGTGCCTTCAGTGTTCCCAGCTGTGCTTCGTAGAGTGCCTTAAGTGCGTCGAGAGGGCGAAGGTGCTCAGCGGTTGGCAGCATGGATTCTCCTCTGGAGGGTAGTCGGCGCAGGGCGCCACTGGCTTTGACGGTGTACTGGACGTGCGACCCGGGACTACGCCTCCCGAGCCGCAGCACGGCCCAGGCGCCATTCACGGGCGGCCTGATTGGCGCGCGGCTCGGCAGCCGCTATCGGGTGCCCCGATCGACCGGTCCTCTCACGCCGCCGCGCTGGCCTTGCGCAGGATCGCGTACAGCTGATCCTTCAGGTGCAGCTTTTCCTTTTTCAGCGCCTCGATCTCCTCATGGGTGCCCGGCTCGATGTGGGCTTCCATGTTCTTGATCTTCTGGTCCAGCGCGTTGTGCTGGTCGAACAGGTGGATGAAGTGGTGGTCGGTGGTCTTGAGCTGGCTGATCAGGTCGCGGTACTCGGGAAACATGCAGGGCTCTCCTGGGTGTTCGGGTGGGGTCTGTCTTTGGCCCTTTGAGGGGGCCGCCTGAAGACCACTCTACGCCGATGCCTGCGCGCGGCAAACCGCAGGACTTAACGCAGATCAAGCGCCCGCCGCTTTGGCGGCCAGTGCGGCGCGCAGCTTCTTCAGGCGCTCCTTCGGGTCCTCGCCGCTGCCGGCCTCGGAGAGCTTCATCTCGGCGATGAAGCGGCTGGGCACGCCCTGGACGGTATCGCGGCCCTTCTTGCGCCGGCGCAGCGTGCTGACCACCAGCGTGCGCTGGGCGCGGGTGATGCCCACGTACATCAGGCGGCGCTCTTCTTCCAGGCGCTCGGGCGTCATGTCCTCGCCGTCACTCTTGAAGGGCAGGATGCCCTCGTTCACGCCGGCCAGCATCACGTGCGGCCACTCCAGGCCCTTGCTGGCGTGCAGCGTGGTCAGCGTGACCTGGTCGGTCTCTTCGCCGCGCTCGGCCAGGCTGAGGATGACGCTGATGGTCTGGGCCACGTCCAGCACGCTCTGCTTCTCGGTCTCTTCGACGATGCCGCCCTCGTTGCGGATCTCGCCGCCGCAGCGCCGTGACACCCAGTCGACGAAGTCGATCACGTTGTTCCAGCGCGCCGCGGCCACCTTCTCGGAGTCCTCGTTGTCGTAGAGGTGCTGCTCGTAGCCGATGTCGGTCAGCCAGCCCATCAGCAGCGCGCGGGCATCGTCATGGCCCACGGTGGTGCGGGCCTTGTATTCCAGCTCGTTCACGGCGCGGCCGAACTCATGCAGCGTGGCAATCGCCTTGGCGCCCAGCGCGGCGGCCAGGCTCTCGGCGAACAGCGCCTCGAACATGCTGACCTTCCACTGCGCCGAGAACTCGCCGAGCTTGCCCAGCGTGGTGTGGCCGATGCCGCGCTTGGGCGTGGTGGCGGCGCGCAGGAAGGCGGGGTCGTCGTCCTGGTTCACCAGCAGGCGCAGCCAGGCGCACAGGTCCTTGATCTCGGCCTTGTCGAAGAAGCTCTGGCCGCCGCTCACCTTGTACGGGATCTGCGCGGCGCGCAGCTTGTGCTCCAGCACCTTGGACTGGAAGTTGGTGCGGTAGAGGATGGCGAAGTGGGCGAAGTCGGTGCCGCCGCTGGCGCCCTGCGCACGCAGGCCCTGGATGAAGGCCACGGCGCGTTCGGCCTCGTGGTCCTCGCCGTCGCACTCGATCACGCGCACCGGCTCGCCGTCGCCCAGGTCGGACCACAGCTTCTTCTCGAACAGCTTGGGGTTGCCGGCGATCACCGCATTGGCGGCGCGCAGGATGGCGCCGGTGGAGCGGTAGTTCTGCTCCAGCGGGATGACCTTCAGGTCGGGGAAGTCCTCGGGCAGGCGCTTGAGGTTCTCGATCGTGGCGCCGCGCCAGCCGTAGATGCTCTGATCGTCGTCGCCCACCGCGGTGAAGGGCACGCGCGCCGGGTGGTCGGCCGGGCCCACCAGGGCCTTCAGCAGTTCGTACTGCACGGCGTTGGTGTCCTGGTACTCGTCCACCAGCACATGGCCAAACGCGCGCTGCCATTTGCTGCGCGCCTCTTCACGCGTAGTCAGCAGCTTCAGCGGCAGGCCGATCAGGTCGTCGAAGTCCACCGCCTGGTAGGCGATCAGGCGCTCTTCGTACAGGCGCATCACCTTGGCGGCCAGCAGCTCTTCGTCATTGCTGGCGGCGGCCAGCGCGGTGCTGCTGTTCAGGCCCTGGTTCTTCCACAGGCTGATGGTCCATTGCCACTGGCGGGCGATCTTGTTGTCGGTGCAGTTGCCGGCGTCGCGCAGCACGCCCAGCACGTCGTCGGCATCCAGGATGCTGAACTGCGGCTTCAGGCCCAGCAGGCCGCCGTCCTCGCGCAGCAGGCGCACTCCCAGCGAGTGGAAGGTGCTGATCACCAGGTCCTTGGCGGCGCGCGGGCCCACCAGGGCGCGGGCGCGTTCGCGCATTTCCAGCGCGGCCTTGTTGGTGAAGGTGATCGCCGCGATGCGCCGCGCCGGCACATCGGACTGCAAAAGGCGAGCGATCTTGTGGGTGATCACCCGGGTTTTCCCTGATCCTGCGCCGGCCAGCACCAGGCACGGACCGGCCAGATGATGCACCGCGGCCATCTGGGCGGCGTTCAGCGTGGCGGCGGGCGAGGAGGGGGCGGACATGCAGGCCTGTACGAGGGAAAAAGCGGGCCGCGGATCATAGCCAAGCCCATCCGCGAGCGCGCACCGAATCTTGTCGCGGCGCAACATTCAAGGCCTGTGCCTCTGTGCCTGGTGTGTTCCGCAGTGCAACAAACGGGTCAGTCGGCGGTCAGCATCGGCTCCCACACTGCGGCCCGAACGGGGTGCCCCATGCCCTGCCGATTCACCCACACCAAAGGAGTGAGACCCATGACGGATCCTGTCGTGGCCCGCATCCAGGCCAACCCGAAATACCGGGAACTCAAGAGCAAGCGCAACAGCTTCGGCTGGATGCTCGCCATCCTGATGCTGGTCGTTTACTACGGCTACATCGCGCTGATCGCCTTCAACAAGCCCTTCCTGGCCACCCCGCTGGGTTCGGGCGTGACCACGCTGGGCGTGCCGCTGGGCATGGGCGTGATCATCTTCACCATCGTGATCACCGGCATCTATGTGCGCCGGGCCAACAGCGAGTTCGACGCGCTGACCAAGCAGATCCTCGAAGAGGAGGTGAAGTGATGCGCGCCCTCAAGCAACTCGCCGCCTTCGGCGCGCTGGCCGCGCTGGCCGGTACCGCGCTGGCCGCCGGTGGTGACCTGGGTCAGACGACCAAGCAGGCCACCAACTGGACCGCGATCATCATGTTCGGCCTGTTCGTGGCCGGCACGCTGTGGATCACCAAGTGGGCCGCGGCCAAGACCCGCTCGGCCGCCGACTTCTACACCGCCGGCGGTGGCATCACCGGCTTCCAGAACGGCCTGGCGATCGCCGGCGACTACATGTCGGCCGCGTCCTTCCTGGGCATCTCCGCGGCGGTGATGGCCTCGGGCTATGACGGCCTGATCTACTCCATCGGCTTCCTGGTCGGCTGGCCGGTCATCACCTTCCTGATGGCCGAGCGCCTGCGCAACCTGGGCAAGTTCACCTTTGCCGACGTGGCCGGCTACCGCTTCAAGCAGACGCCCATCCGCGCCTTCGCGGCCTCGGGCACGCTGGTCGTCGTGGCCTTCTACCTGATCGCGCAGATGGTGGGCGCGGGCTCGCTGATCAAGCTGCTGTTCGGCCTGGACTACTGGGTCGCGGTGGTGCTGGTGGGCGGCCTGATGATGGTCTACGTGCTCTTCGGGGGCATGACCGCCACCACCTGGGTGCAGATCATCAAGGCCATCATGCTGCTGGCCGGTGTGACCTTCATGGCCTTCATGGTGATGGCGCAGTTCGGCTTCTCGCCGGAAGCGCTGTTCGCCAAGGGCGTCGAGGTCAAGACCGCGATCGCTGCTGCCGGCAAGAGCGCCGACATCGCCAAGTTCGCTGCGGCGGCCTCGGCGGCGTCCTCGCCTGAAGCGGCCGCCAGCGCGGCTGCCGCGCTGGCCAAGGCCGAAGCCATCGACCCCGCCAAGGTGGGTCTGTCGATCATGGGCCCGGGCGGCTTCATCAAGGACCCGATCTCGGCGATCAGCTTCGGCATGGCGCTGATGTTCGGTACCGCCGGCCTGCCGCACATCCTGATGCGCTTCTTCACGGTGCCCGATGCCAAGGAAGCCCGCAAGAGCGTGTTCTGGGCGACCACCTGGATCGGCTACTTCTACGTGCTGATCTTCATCATCGGCTTCGGCGCGATCACCCTGGTGCTGACGAACCCCGAGTTCGCCGACACCGCCAAGGGCACGATCAAGGCCGGCGGCGCCAACATGGCGGCCGTGCTGGTGGCCAAGGTGGTGGGCGGCGACGTGTTCTTCGGCTTCATCTCGGCGGTGGCCTTCGCGACCATCCTGGCGGTGGTGGCCGGCCTGACGCTGTCGGGCGCCTCGGCGGTGTCGCATGACCTCTACGCCACGGTGTTCAAGAAGGGCAAGGCCGACAGCACGGCCGAGCTGCGTGTCTCGCGCATCACCACGCTGGCGCTGGGTGTCGTGGCGGTGGCCCTGGGCATTGCCTTCGAGAAGCAGAACATCGCCTTCATGGTGGCGCTGGCCTTCGCGATTGCCGCGTCGGCCAACTTCCCGGTGCTCTTCCTGAGCATGCTGTGGAAGGGCTGCACCACCAAGGGCGCGGTGATCGGCGGCTTCCTGGGCCTGATCTCCTCGGTCGGTCTGACCGTGGTGTCGCCGGCGGTGTGGGAAGCCACGCTGGGCTACCCGAAGGGCTCGGCCTGGTTCCAGTACAGCTCGCCTGCGCTGTTCTCGATGACCATCGGCTTCGTTGGCGTGTGGCTGTTCTCCATCCTGGACAACAGCGACCAGGCCAAGAAGGAGCGTGCCGACTTCGAAGCGCAGCAGGTGCGTTCGGAGACCGGCCTGGGTGCCGCCGGCGCCTCGGGTCACTGATCCACACAGCGGTGGGGCCTGCGGGCCCGACCCCTGCCAAGCCGGGCCGCGTGCCCGGCTTTTTCATGGGCGCTGCTCAGCGCGCGACAGGGGGTGACGGGTAGAGCCGCGAGGGCGTCAGCGTGTCCAGGTGCACCAGGATGTCGGTGCCCCAGCCCAGCGGCCAGCCCACATCGGCCGCGGCCATCTGCTCGGGCGATACGCCGTCGCCAAAGGCCAGGCGGCGCCAGGGCTCCTGCCGGAAGGCCAGGGCCCAGCGCTCGCCGGGCAGCTCGCGCAGGTCGACCCAGAAACTGGACAGACCGGTGCTGGCCAGCGCATGGCCCAGCGCACCCGGGCCGGCGCTGATGCGCCAGACCTTGAACGGGCTGCGCAGGTCGACGCTGCCATCGGCGGCCACGCCGTGGGCATGGAAGCTGGCGTGGCGGAAGCTGAAGTTCAGCGCCAGGTAGGCCTCGGCGCCCAGGCGTTCACGCAGCACCCTGCCCACCGTGGGGGCCGTGGGCGAGAACATGTCGTAGCCGTTGGCGGCCACGTGCGTGTCGTGCGCCCACAGCGCGGCGCGCTCGCCACCGCGGCGCGCGCGCAGCAGGCGCT
>JAFLDI010000127.1 GCA_017302485.1 Burkholderiales bacterium
AACACCGCCGACCGCACGAAGAGCGAGCACGACTACACGCTGCGCTTCCTCGCCCCCTACGGCGATCAGGTGCGCACGGCGGCACGGGATCAGGCGCTCGACGACGCCTGGGTCTACGGCCTGATGCACCGGGTCGACCCATCCCGGCCAGCGCTGGGCGAGCCACTGTCCCGCGGCGCAGGCCAGCAGCAGCCACAACAGCGCCGATGGCACGACCCAGGTGGCCCAGGTGCCCATCGCCCAGGCCCATTCAAGCAGCCGGTGGTGGCTGAACGCCAGCCCGATGGCTGTGACCGCAATGGCCGCCAGCAAGGCCCGCAACACCATGCCCACCCGGCACAGCGGTCCCACTGCGCGGGGCTCGGCGGCATGCACCCGGGCCTCGACCGCGTCGCGCAGGTCGTCGAACAGCGTGCTCTGGCCGGTGTCGGGGGCGGTGCTCACGCGGCGATTCTCGCCCGGTTCGTAGAATGCGCGCTTTTCCAGCAAGCACCCCGGCACGATGAGCGGCAACCAACTCGACAAGAAATCCCAGGCCTGGTCGGCCCTGTTCTCGGAGCCGATGAGCGAGCTGGTCAAGCGCTACACCTCCAGCGTCTTCTTCGACAAGCGACTGTGGGCCGCCGACATCGACGGCAGCCTGGCCCATGCCGAGATGCTGGCCGCGCAGGGCGTGATCGGCGCCCAGGACCTGGCCGACATCCAGCGCGGCATGGGGCAGATCCGCAGCGAGATCGAGTCCGGTGCCTTCGAGTGGAAGCTTGAGCTGGAGGACGTGCACCTCAACATCGAGGCCCGCCTGACCCAGCTGGTGGGCGACGCCGGCAAGCGCCTGCACACCGGCCGCAGCCGCAATGACCAGGTGGCCACCGATGTGCGCCTGTGGCTGCGCGGCGAGATCGACCAGATCGCCATGCTGCTGGAGGACATGCAGCGCTCGCTGGTGAGCGTGGCCGCACAGCACACCGAGACCGTGATGCCCGGCTTCACCCACCTGCAGGTGGCGCAGCCAGTGAGCTTTGCGCATCACCTGCTGGCCTATGTGGAGATGTTCGCCCGCGACGGCGAGCGTCTGGCCGACCTGCGCAAGCGGGTCAACCGTCTGCCCCTGGGCGCTGCCGCCCTGGCTGGCACCAGCTACCCGCTGGACCGCGAGCGGGTGGCCCGCACGCTGGGCTTCGAAGCGGTCTGCCAGAACAGCCTGGACGCCGTGAGCGACCGCGACTTCGCGATCGAGTTCAGCGCCTTTGCGGCGCTGGTGATGGTGCATGTCTCGCGCCTGGCCGAGGAGATCGTGCTGTGGATGAGCCAGAACTTCGGCTTCATCAACCTCAGCGACCGCTACTGCACCGGCTCGTCGATCATGCCGCAGAAGCGCAATCCCGATGTGGCCGAGCTGGCGCGCGGCAAGGCCGGGCGCGTGGTGGGCCACCTGATGGGTCTGATCACGCTGATGAAGGGCCAGCCGCTGGCCTACAACAAGGACAACCAGGAAGACAAGGAGCCGCTGTTCGACACCGTGGACACGGTCAAGGACACGCTGCGCATCATGGCGGAGATGGTGGGCGGCGAGGTGGCGGCCGATGGCTCGCGCGCTGGCGGCCTGAGCGTCAAGGCCGAGGCCATGCAGGCCGCCGCGCTGCGCGGCTATGCCACCGCCACCGACCTGGCCGACTACCTGGTGAAGAAGGGCCTGCCCTTCCGCGATGCCCATGAAGTCGTGGCGCACGCGGTCAAGGCTGGCCTGCAGGCAGGAGTCGACCTGGCCGAGCTGCCGCTGAGCACACTGCAGGGCTTTGATGCGCGCATCGGGGAGGATGTATTCGGCGTGCTGACACTGCGCGGCTCGCTGGACGCGCGCAGCACCTTGGGCGGCACCGCCCCCGGGCAGGCCCGCGCACAGATCGCCCGTCATCAGGCGCGGCTGGGCTGAAGCCCCACGTGGCGCCGGGGCATGACCCAGCGCCGCTGCCACGCCCGGTCAATCGTCTCGCTTGATCTCGCTGGCCAGTACGGTCGTGCCGTCGTCCGAGAGCACGCCCTTGACCTCGATGCGCAGGCCGCTCACGAGCTGCGAGGCCTGCAGACCGTCGCGCAGCCGCGCCGCCGAGTAATCGACCTTTTGCGAGCCCTTGCTCAACACCAGCGTCTTGTTGGCGCTGTCGACGCTGGAGATGGTGCTGGTGATCTCGACCTCAGTGGGCTCCTGGCTGCCGTCGTCATCGTCGGCCTTCTTGATCTCGACCTTGCTGGCCCTGAGCACGCCGCCGCGCATCACGCCCTCGGCCTCGATCGTCATCCCGGCGGCCAGCGTGGTGCCGCCCTCGAGCCGCGCACCGCTGGCATCCACCGGGATGCCCTGGACCACCATGCTGGACGGCGAGGTGTAGCTGGCGATCACGCCTTCGACTTCCACCTCGGTGCCATCGGCGGGCACCTTGGGCGCGATGGTCTTGCCACTCTGCAAGGTCCAGGTCCCGGCCGCCACCGGCGCCGTGTCCAGCTTGAGCGACAGCACCGCGCCGACAGCCAGGCCGTCTGGTGGGCTGCTGTAGCGGATGGTCGCCCCGCCCACGGTGAAGCTGTCGCTGCCCAGGCTGCCCACCTTGCCATGCAGCCGCAGCGCACTGACGCCCGCCCGGTGCTGGATGCGCGTGGCGGTGTAGCGCTGACGGGCCTCGTCGTGCAGGCCGTAGACCTCGACCAGGTCGCCCACCGCGACAGGCCGATCGGTGGCAGGTGTCGGCACGATGGAGACGGTCTGTCCAAGAATGGTCAGCGTGCCGGCCACATCGTCGCGCGCCTCCACCCGACCCAGCAGTTCGCTGTAGACCGTGATGGTCTTGGCCTTGGCGGTCGGCAGGGGCGTGGCATTGCGGTCGAGGTTTTCGCCCTCGATCTGCACCAGCATGCCCAACAGCAGGCCGCTGCTCAGGCGGACGCCGTCTTCGTCGACCGGGGTGGCCTGGCTGTCGTCGTAGCGCACACCGTTGACGATCACCGAGCCGAAACCGCTGATCGGCCCGGTGGCGAAAACCTGCGGCGTATCACCGGTGCCCTGCTCGGACACGCCACCGCCGCAGGCTGCCAGCACACCCAGGCTGGTCAGCGCCACGGCCAGCGCGCGGCGCAGGGACGAGGAAATTTGGACGTTCATGGGGTGACTCTGTAGGCGGTTCGGTCAAGCCGCAGGGTCCGGCGGACCGGCGAGCGGCGTTGTGGAGGTCGACGGTGAAGGCGACTCCGGCGCATCGTGATGGTAGATGCCCAACAGCAGGCGCCGAAGCGGCTCGTCGCCCTGGGCACCCTGTTCGATCAGACGTTCCAGCGCCGGCACCACCCGACCGCGGAACTCGGCCCAGTGCTCGGCCACCAGCCGCTTGACCTCAGGCACGGCCGACTCGGGCACCTCGTGGGCCACCAGGGCACGCTCGAAGAAGGGTTTATCGTCACTCAGCGCATTCTCGACGGCCGCCATGAAGTGCGCGCCGACATTGTCGCCCAGCACGCGGATCAGGCGCGGCAGGTCGGTGGCGGGCACGGCTGCATCGCGCACGAAGGCCACCCGTGCGCTGTCATCGACCAAGCGGCAATAGCCCAGTCGCACCATGTCGTCGAGCAGGCTGCGCGGATGCACGTCGGAGGTGATTTCGCGCGCCAGGGTCTCGAAGCTGGGTTTGGGGCCTTGTCGGACCAGGGTGGCGGGCTGACCAAGGGCATCCCGGTAGTCAGGATCGATCTGCCAATGCAGGTAGATCTCGGCCGCCACAGGCCGGCGCGGGCGGGCCTGCTGCAACTGGCCGTGAATCAGCCGGGTGACCTCGCGCCGGTTGATGCCTGTCGTGGCGCTGACCCGGCTGACCTGGCGATGCGGCTGGCTGCCAGGGTTGGCCTCTCGGGCCGCCTGCACGAAGGCCTGTTTGAGCCGCTCCTCGATCACGCCAAAGTGCACGCCCCGTGCCACCGCCAGGCGCGCCAGGGGCAACAGCGTGGCGTTGGCCGCCTCCAGCATGGCTTGCTGGTCGGGCGGCAGTGCGTCGGAGGGGTCTGGGCTCATGGACGAGTGCGATCTTACCGTCAAGTCCGTGGAAATGTGCGATTTACACACAGATCCACGGACAGGCTCGGAGGGCTTGCCCCTCCGAAGCGGTTCGCCGGGCTCAATCCTCGCGCGAGATGCGCCAGGCCAGCAGCGTGCTGCGGTCGGACGACAGGCCGCCCTTGACCTCGACATTCAGACCGTCGGCCAGGTTGGACTCGTTCAGGTCACGCCACTCGCCCACCTGGCTGTAGTCGACCGTGATGCCGCGCAGCGTGAAGCGACGGTTGGCCTTGTCGAGCGCCGCGATCGTGCCATGCAGTTCGAAGTCCTCGCCGCGTTCGTCCTCGTCGTCGTCCTCGAGCTTGACTTCACGCGCGATCAGCACACCGTCGCGCAGCGCCCCCTCGACCTCGACGAAGGCACCCAGCACGATGGCGCTGCGGCTGTCCTTGAACTCCGCGCCGCTGGCATCCACCGGCATGCCATCGACACTGAACTGCGTGGCCGAGGTCCAGGCGGTGATGAAGCCCTTGACCTCGGTTTCCGAGCGGTCGTCGCCCGAGCGATGGCGCCCGTCCTCCAAGGAGGTGGCCACCCATTGGCCATCGACCTGGGCGGGCTGCACCCGCACGCGGATCCAGGCACCGTCGGCCAGCCCGGCCGGCACGCTGGTCACGGCGGCGAAGTTGATGACGGCGGATCCGATGCGGAAGGTCTTGGCCGCGCTGTCCAGGGCCGAGACCATGCCGCGCAGCTTGAACTCGTTGCTGCTGTCCTCGCGCTCGATGCGGCTGGCCACGTAGGCGCCCTGTGCAGCGTCGTAGCGGGCATGCACCTCGATCAACTGGCCCACGCGGATCGCCGAGAGACCGCCGCCCAGGCTGTCGTCGAACACGGTGGTGGAGGTCACCAGCACCGTCTGTCCCAGCAGTTCCAGGCTCTGCGCGCCCAGGTTCACGGCGGTCACCGAGCCCTTGAGTTCGCTGCCGACCCGGATGGTCAGGGCGGTGGCGCGGCCACTGCTGCGATCGATCGAACCGCCTTCGATCTCGACCTGGGCACCCAGGTGCAGATCATCGCGGGACAGGCGCCCACCCTTGTCGTCGAGGATGCTGGCAGCGCTGTCGTCGAAGCGAACGCCATTGACGATGATCGAGCCGAAGCCGCTGATGGCACCGGAGGTGAACGACACCACCGGGTTGCTGCCACCGGTGTTGCCGGAATCGTCGGCACCGCCGCCACCGCCACCACCACAGCCGACGAGGCCCAGGCTGAGGGTCAGGGCGCCGAGTTGGCCCAGGATCTGCCGACGGGACGCGGCACGGAAGAAAGCAAGGGAATCGATGCGAGACATGAGTCACTCCTCATGCCAGTGCTCGCGCAACGCGCACTGGCTGAACGGTGATTCCTGCATCCCTGCCCGATGCCTGAACCTGGATCCGGCCCTGGGGCCGGCGGCTGCGCTGTGATTCAGCGTGTTCACATATTAAATGTGCTGTTCGCACATTTCAAGACCATCACACCATAACCACTTCATAGAAATGGTTACTCAAACGCTCCCGGATCCGCCGTTGGCCTCGCCCCTTTCCTAAAATTGTCGGATGGACACGGCCCCGCCATGACGGCCCCGAGCATGGATGCCCCCCCGCAGGTGGTGGTGGTGGCCGTGGGCTCCAGCGGTGACGTGTTGCCGCTGGCCGCAGTGGCAATGGCGCTGCAAAGGCGTGGCCGAAGCGTGCGGATGCTGTGCCCGCCATCTCAGTTGGCGCGTCTGGCCGCCTGTGGCTTGACAGTGGCCCCGCTGCTGACACCCGAACAGGAGCGGCGCGCCCTGGCTGATCCAGCGCTGTGGCAGCCGGCGCAGGCCGTGTCAGCGCTGTGGCCGGTGGCGCTGTCGGCCGCCCAGGCCACACTCGCCATGCTGCACCCGCTGGTGGCGCAGGGCAGCCGGCCGCTGCTGCTGGGCGGCACCTTGGTGCTGGGGGCCCGGCTGGCGGCAGAGCGCTGGCAACTGCCCTGGGTCACGGCGCATGTCTCGCCCGCCTGGTTGTTCAACCCGGCCGACTTTCCACGTCTGCCCGGCGCCGCATGGCTGAGTGCGCTGCCCGTTGGATGGCGTGCGCCCGCCTGGCGATGGGCCGAGAGGACCTGGCTGGACCCGCAACTGGAGCCGGGCTGGGCGGCGCTGCGGCAGGCCTGGGACCTGCCAGCACAGCCGGCCCGCCAACTGATCAGCCGAGGCCTGTCCAGCCCGGGTCCGCTGCTGGGCCTTTTCCCTGAGGCTTGGGCCGGCCCGCCCTGGACCCGGCGCCTGCAGTGCACCGGCTTCACGCTGTTCGACGGCCAGGCCGACGACGCCCCGCTGCCCGCGCCCTGGGCCGACTGGATCCACCAGCACCGGCCGCTGGTCGGGCTGGCTGGCACGGCGATGTGGCATGGCGGCGCATGGCAGCATCGCCTGGCCCAGGCCGCCGAGCGCCTCGGGCGTCCGCTGCTGCTGCTCGGTCCGGCGCCCGATGGAGCGAGGTGGCCGGGGCTCTGCCGCCATGCCGAGCACCTGCCCTTGCGCGCCGTACTGGCCCACACCGACCTGCTGGTCAGCCACCCGGGTGCCGGCACCACCGCCCTGGCGATGGCCGCTGGCGTGCCGCAGTTGCTGGTGCCCTGGGCCTTTGACCACCTGGACAATGCCGAGCGTCTGCGGCGCCGCGGCGTGGCCCGGGTGCTGCCGCCTTCGGCCACTGTCGATGCCCTGGCCCAGTGCATCCAGGGCCTGCTGACCGACCGCGCACTGCGCCTGCGCTGCCAGGATCTGGCCGCCAGCCTCCCGTCCGGCGAGACCAGTGCCAACGCCGCCGCCGATGTGATCGAGCGCGCCATGCGCTGACCCCTCGCACCGGTGCGGCGGGGTGGATACACTGGAAATTCATACAGCCCACCCATGCCAGCACCGCGCCGCCTGATCGCCCACCTCGACATGGATGCGTTCTACGCCTCCTGCGAACTGCTGCGCTACCCGGAGCTGCGCGGCCAGCCGGTGGTCATTGGCGGCGGCCGGCGCCATCAGCCGCAACAGGGGCCTGATGGCCAATGGCAGTACGCCCGACTGGCCGACTACAGCGGCCGTGGCGTCATCACCACCGCCACCTATGAGGCACGGGCCATGGGTGTGCACTCGGCCATGGGCATGATGAAGGCCGCCCAGCGCGCCCCCGAGGCGGTGCTGCTGCCGGTCGATTTCGAGCTCTACCGCGCCTGCTCACGCCGCTTCAAGGCCGCCGTGGCCGAGTTGGCACCCGTCATCGAGGACCGCGGCATCGACGAGATCTACATCGACCTCAGCCAGGTCCCTGGCGCCCAGGAAGCGGTCGGGCACGATCCACTTGGCGGTGTGCGTGCGCTGGCGCTGGAGATCAAGAACAATGTGCGCCGCGCCACCGGCCTGAGCTGCTCGATCGGCGTCACGCCCAACAAGCTGCTGTCCAAGATCGCCTCCGAGCTGGACAAGCCCGATGGGCTGACGCTGCTGATGGCCGACGAACTGCCGCAGCGCATCTGGCCGCTGCCGGTGCGCCGAATCAACGGCATCGGCCCCAAGGCCGGCGCCCGCCTGCATGCGCTGGGCATCGAGACGATCGGCCAACTGGCGGCCCATCCGCGGGCCGATCTGGTGGCACGCTTCGGTCGCTCCTACGGCGCCTGGCTGCACGAGGCGGCGCATGGTCGGGATGAGCGGCCGCTGGTCACCGACAGCGAGCCGGTCTCGATGAGTCGCGAGACCACCTTCGAGCGCGACCTGCACGCCGTGCGCGACCGCGCCGAGCTCGGCCGCATCTTTACCCAGCTGTGCGAGCAAGTGGCGGCCGATCTGTCGCGCAAGGGCTATGTGGGTCGCACCGTCGGCATCAAGCTGCGCTTCGACGACTTCCGCACCGTCACCCGAGATCTCACGCTGCCCCAACCCACCCGAGAGCCAGGCGCCATCCGCCACGCCGCCGGCCTGTGCCTGAAGCGGGTGGACCTGACGCGGCGGCTGCGACTGCTCGGCGTGCGGGTGGCGCGGCTGGAGCGGCAGCGGTGATGACCGGTCGACCTCAGCGATCGATCTCGCGCAGCAACGGGTGATCGGGGCCGGCGGCGGCTTCCAGGTGCCTTCCTGGTGTTAATACATCACCGGGCTTGTACTCCCCTTTATCCTTAAAATATATCCAGTAACGGTATTCAGTTGTTTCGGGATTAAGCTTCTGTGCAAA
>JAFLDI010000128.1 GCA_017302485.1 Burkholderiales bacterium
CAGCGCGCGGCCTGGCTGCCCAAGGTGGCAGCCGGCGAGGCGATCAGCGCCTTCGCGCTGTCCGAGCCCGAGGCCGGCTCCGACGTGGCCGCCCTGGCCTGCGCCGCCCATGCCGACGGCGAACACTACGTGCTCGACGGCGAGAAGACCTGGATCAGCAATGGCGGCATTGCCGATGTCTACGTGGTCTTCGCCCGCACTGGCGAGGCGCCCGGTGCACGCGGCATCAGTGCCTTCATCGTGCCCGCCGGCACGCCCGGCTTCGAGATCGCCGAGCGCATCGACGTGATCGCGCCGCACCCGCTGGCGCGGCTGCGCTTCACCCACTGCCGCGTGCCGGCCAGCGCCCGCATCGGTGCGGCGGGCGAGGGCTTCAAGGTGGCGATGCGCACACTGGATGTGTTCCGCACCTCGGTGGCGGCCGCGGCGCTGGGCTTTGCCCGGCGGGCGATGGACGAAGGCCTGCAGCGCGCCACCACGCGCCGGATGTTCGGCGGCGTGCTGGCCGACTTCCAGCTCACCCAGGCCAGGCTGGCCCAGATGGCCACCACCATCGACTCGGCCGCCCTGTTGACCTACCGCGCCGCCTGGCTGCGCGACCAGGGCCGCCATGTCACCCGCGAGGCAGCGATGGCTAAGATGGTGGCCACCGAGGGCGCGCAGCAGGTGATCGACGCCGCGGTCCAGCTGTGGGGCGGCCTGGGCGTGGTCAGCGAGCAGCCGGTGGAGCGGCTCTACCGCGAGATCCGCGCGCTGCGCATCTACGAGGGCGCCACCGAGGTGCAGCAACTCATCATCGCCCGTGAACTGCTCAAGGAGGTCGGCGCATGATCCGCAGTGCCCACGTTGACAGCTTTGCCCGCGACCACCTGCCCGCGCCCGAGGCGCAGCCGGCGTTCCTGTTCGAGCTGCCCGAGCTGCAGTTCCCAGAGCGCCTGAACTGCGCCACCGAGCTGCTCGATCGCCATGTGGCCGAGGGCCGCGGCGAGCGAGTGGTGATCCGCGCCCCCGGCGGCCTGGTCTGGACCTACGCCCAGTTGCAGGACAAGGCCAACCGCATCGCCGAGGTGTTGGTCAAGGACATGGGCCTGGTCAGCGGCAACCGGGTGCTGCTGCGCGCGCCCAACAACCCGATGCTGGCGGCCTGCTGGTTCGGTGTGATCAAGGCCGGCGGCATCGCGGTGGCGACGATGCCGCTGCTGCGCGCCAAGGAGCTCAAGGCGATCATCGACAAGGGCCAGGTCACGCATGCGCTGTGCGATGCGTCGCTGGCCGAGGAGCTGGCGCTGGCGCGGCCCGAGGTGCCGGTGCTGCGTGCCGTGCGCCACTTCAACGACGCCGGCCCGGACGGCCTGGAGGAGGCGATGGCGCGCCACAGCGGCCGCTTCGACAACGTGGACACCGCGGCCGACGACTGCTGCATCTTCGCCTTCACCTCGGGCACCACCGGTGTGCCCAAGGCGACCATGCACTTCCACCGCGATGTGATGGCGGCCTGCGCCTGCTTTCCCCGGCACATCCTGCGACCGCGGGCGGACGACGTCTTCATCGGCAGCCCACCGCTGGCCTTCACCTTTGGTCTGGGCGGCCTGCTGCTGTTTCCGATGACGGTGGGCGCCAGCACCGTGCTGCTGGAGAAGGCCGGGCCACCGCAATTGCTGGAGGCGATCCGGGGCTTCGGCGCTACCACGCTGTTCACCGCACCCACCTCCTACCGCACACTGGCCGCACGTGGCCACGAGCTGCGCAAGACGCCGCTGCGCCAGTGCGTTTCCGCTGGCGAGGCCCTGCCCGCCGCCACCCGCGCACAGTGGCGGGAGGCCACTGGCATTGAGTTGATCGACGGCATCGGCGCGACCGAGATGCTGCACATCTTCATCTCGGCCGATGAGGCGCACAGCCGTCCCGGCGCCACCGGCCGTGCCATCCCCGGCTACCGCGCCCAGGTGATCGACGAGGCTGGTCGCGCCTGCCCGCCCGGTGTGGTGGGCAAGCTGGCGGTGCAGGGCCCCACCGGCTGCCGCTACCTGGATGACGAGCGCCAGGCCGGCTATGTGAAGGACGGCTGGAACTTCACCGGCGACGCCTACCTGATGGATGCCGACGGCTACTTCTTCTACCAGGCCCGCACCGACGACATGATCATCTCGGCCGGCTACAACATCGCCAGTCCCGAGGTCGAGGAGGCGCTGATGCTGCATCCCGCCGTGGCCGAGTGCGCGGTGATCGGCGTGCCCGACGAGGAGCGCGGCCAGATCGTCAAGGCCTATGTGGTCCTGCGGCCCGGCCAGGTCGGCGACGCCGCGATGGCCCAGGCGCTGCAGGAGCATGTGAAGCAGGCGATCGCACCCTACAAGTACCCACGTGCGGTGGAGTTCCGGCAGGGCCTGCCGCGCACCCAGACCGGCAAGCTGCAACGCTTCAAGCTGAAGGATCCGCAATGACCAAGACCGTGCTGCAGCCTGCTGGCTGGGCGGCGCCCAAGGGATATGCCAATGGCGTGGCCGCCACCGGCCGAACCATCTTCGTGGCTGGCCAGATCGGCTGGAACACCGACAGCATCTTTGAGAGCGACGACCTGGTCGACCAGGTGCGCCAGGCCTTGCTCAACCTGCGTGCGGTGCTGGCCGAGGCCGGTGCCGGCCCCGAGCACATCTGCCGGATGACCTGGTACCTGACCGACAAGCGCGACTACCTGGCCCGCGCCGCCGACATCGGCCGCGCCTACCGCGAGGTGCTGGGTCGCGAGTTCGGTATCGCGATGACCGCCGTGCAGGTGGCCGGCCTGATCGAGGACCGCGCCAAGGTGGAGATCGAAGTCACCGCGATCACGCCATAGCCGCGCGCCGGTGCCGTTCAACAGCGGCGACGAAGTCATCCGGAGGCACCGCCTTGGACCATAGCCAGCCCTGCTGCAGGTGGCCGCCGCGCATGGCCAGCCAGTCGCGTTGCGCGGCGGTCTCGACCCCTTCGGCCACCACCTCGATGTCCAGTGCCCGCGCCATGCCGAACATGGCCTCGATCAGTGCGGCATCGTCGGCGGCGCCGGGCAGATCGTGCACGAAGCCGCGATCGATCTTCAGCCGATCCGGCCGCACCAGCTTGAGTGCCGCCAGCGAAGAGTAGCCGGTGCCGAAGTCGTCCACCGCCAGCATCACGCCGCCCTGACGCAGCGAGGCCACGGCACGCATGGCGCCCTCGCTGTCATCCAGCAGCGTGCTTTCGGTCAGCTCCAGCGTCAGGCTGCCCGGACGCAGGCCGTAGCGGTCGATCTCGGTCCGCACGGCTTCGACGAACTCGGGCTCACGCAGCTGCAGCGCCGATACGTTGATTGAGATCTGCAGCGCGCCCAGCCCCATCGCATGCCAGCGCGCCAGTTGTGCGGCGGCCGCCCGCAGCACCCAGGCACCCAGCGGGCGCACCAGGCCGGAGCTCTCGGCCACGCCGATGAAGGCGTCGGGCATCAGCAGGCCCCGCTCAGGGTGCTGCCAGCGTACCAGGGCCTCGCCGCCGACCACCAGGCCCGAGCGGGCATCGACCACCGGCTGGTAGTGCAGGCGCAGCTGCTGCTCCTCGATGGCCAGACGCAACTCGCGCTCCAGGTCGATGCGCTGACGCAGCAGCGCGTCCATGTCGGCATGGTAGGCGGTGCTGCGACCGCGGCCGTGCTCCTTGCTGCGGTACATCGCCACGTCGGCGGCCCGACACAGCGACTCGAAATCATCGCCATCGCGTGGGAACAGGGCGTAGCCGATGCTGGCGCCGACCCGCACCGGTTCATCGGCGGCTGGCAGATGCAGCGGCTGCTCCAGCGCCGACACCACGCGCAGCGCGGCGAGCTCCGCGGCACCGCTGTCGCGCTGGGTGTCGAACAGCGCCATGAACTCGTCGCCGCTGACCCGGCACACCAGATCAGACTCGCGCAGGGCGGCGCGGATGCGGGCGGCCGTGTGCACCAGCAGTTCGTCGCCGGCGGCATGGCCCCAGCGGTCATTGACCTGCTTGAAATGGTCCAGGTCGATGAACATCAGGCCGAGCTGACCATCCACCCGTCGCGCACGGGCGGCCTCCCGGCTGAACAGCTCGCGCATCAGCGTGCGGTTGGGCAGGCCGGTGAGGTGGTCGAACATCGCCATCCGGTGCAATTGTTCGTTCTTGCCTTCCAGCTCCTCGATCAAGCCGCGGATCTGGGCGTGCACCGTGTTCAGGTGCTGGCCGAGCTGTCCCAGTTCATCGTCGCGGTGCCAGTCCTGGGGCGGCGTGGGCTCGCGGGCCGCCAGCAGGCCGGCCTGTGCCTTCAGCCGGTCGATCGGGCGCAGCAGGCGGGCCGACAGCACGGCGGCCAGTATCGCCATTCCCGCCAGCACCTGGATCGCCACCAGCGCGGCCATCGACGTCCGACGCTGGGTGAGCTGGCGGGCGATCTCGCTGTCATCGAAGCCCACGCGCAGGCGACCGACATGCTGACCCTCATAGAGCAGCCGGGTGTCGAGCCAGCCCGTGACCAGCGAGGACTCGCAGCGCTGCTCACGCACCAGCGGCGGCACGCCATGGCCTTCGGTCCCGGGCGGCTGCAGCTCGGCCACCTCGATCACGCAGACCGACGGCAGACCGAGCAGTTCACCCTGGATGGCATGCAGTGCGGCAACGTCGAGCGACCAGGCCGGCAGCGTCAGGCGTGTGGCGGCCAGTGTCAGCAGGGCGGAGCGGTCACGCGCGGCCTGCTGGCGCAATGCGTCGCGTGACTGCCATTGGTCCAGTGCGAGAAGCAGCAGTGCCGGCAGAAGCACACCGGCCACAATGCCCAGCAGCACTGTGCCGCGGATCGAGTGGATGGGCCACTTCATCGGATGAGTATCGGCCGCTGAGCCTGGGTCTGAAGGGAAGGGCGTCGGCGTGATGAGGCCCCCTGGGTGGGGCATCGACCGGTCGGACCAGGGGGAGCGCTACATCAACAAGTGTTCCCCGGCGTTTTCTCCACCGAGGATGACGTAGTTCACCTTGCGCAGGTCGCCCAGTTGGCGTCCGCCAGCGTAGCTGATGCTGCTTTGCAGATCCTCGCGCATCTCGCGCAGCGTGTCGGCCAGCCGGCCCTTGACCGGCTCCAGGATGCGCTTGCCCTCGACGTGCTTGTACTCACCCTTGTTGAAGTCCGAGGCCGAGCCGAAGTACTCCTTGTAAAGCTGGCCGTCGACCTCCACCGTCTTGCCGGGCGACTCCTCATGGCCAGCGAACAGCGAGCCCACCATCACCATGCTCGCGCCGAAGCGCACGCTCTTGGCGATGTCGCCATGGTGGCGGATGCCGCCGTCGGCGATGATGGGCTTGGTGGCCACGCGGGCGCACCACTTGAGCGCCGACAGCTGCCAGCCGCCGGTGCCAAAGCCGGTCTTGAGCCGCGTGATGCACACCTTGCCCGGGCCAATGCCCACCTTGGTGGCGTCGGCGCCCCAGTTCTCGAGGTCGATCACCGCCTCGGGCGTACCCACGTTGCCGGCGATGACGAAGGTCTGCGGCAGCCGCAGCTTGATGTACTCGATCATCTGCCGAACGCTCTCGGCGTGGCCGTGGGCGATGTCGATGGTGATGTAGTCGGCGCCCACGCCTTCGGCGGCCAGGCGGTCGACCATGTCGCGGTCGGCCTGCTTGACGCCGGCACTGATCGACACGTACAGCCCCTTGTCGCGCATGGCCTTGGCGTAGGCCACGTTGTCCAGATCGAAACGGTGCATCACGTAGAAGTAGCCGTTGGCGGCCAGGGTCTCGGTGATGCGCTCGTCGACCACCGTCTTCATGTTGGCCGGCACCACCGGCAGCTTGAATCGGCGGCCACCGAAGTCGATGCCGGTGTCGCATTCAGAGCGGCTGTCCACGCGGCACTTGCGCGGCAGCAGCAGGATGTTGTCGTAGTCGAAGATTTCCATCTCGAAGCTCCAGTGAAGGCGCCGACGCGTTGAAGGCAGTGCGTCGACCAAGGGCTGCGAGCGCTTGACCTGGGGGCCGGTCACGTGGCCGCTTCAGGGCCGCCAGGAGGGCGATGGCGGCGCGGGCACAACAAACCGGGCGCCAGAATTTGGGCCCGGTGGCCGATTCTAGTGAGCCCCGGGCATCCCTACAATCCGCCGATGGTTTTTTCGGCATCTTCCGAGGCGTCTGCACGCCCCGACGTCCCCGGGCTGCTGCGCGGTCTCAATCCTGAGCAACTGGCCGCGGTGACGCTGCCCGACGAGCCGGCCCTGATTCTGGCGGGCGCCGGCTCGGGTAAGACGCGCGTGCTGACCACGCGCATCGCCTGGTTGCTGCAGACCGGCCGTGTCTCGCCGGGGGGCGTGATGGCCGTGACCTTCACCAACAAGGCGGCCAAGGAGATGCTCACCCGCCTGGGCGCGATGCTGCCTGTCAATGTGCGCGGCATGTGGATCGGCACCTTCCACGGCCTGTGCAACCGCTTCCTGCGCGCGCACTGGAAGGCGGCCGGCTTGCCGCAAAGTTTCCAGATCCTCGACAGCGGTGACCAGCTCAGCGCGGTCAAACGCGTCATCAAGGCCATGCAGCTCGATGAAGAGCGCTTCGTGCCCAAGCAGGTCACCTGGTTCATCGCCGATGCCAAGGAGAACGGCCAACGCCCCAAGGACGTGCCGGTGCGCGACGGCCAGACCCAGACCCTGGTGCAGGTCTACCAGGCCTACGAGGACCAGTGCCAGCGCGAGGGCGTGGTCGACTTCGCCGAGCTGATGCTGCGCACCTATGAGCTGCTGCGCGACGACGCCCTGCTGCGCGAGCACTACCGGCGGCGCTTTCGCCACATCCTGGTCGACGAGTTCCAGGACACCAACCGCCTGCAGTACGCCTGGCTGAAGATGTTCGCCGGCCCGGAGACAGCCGTGCTGGCGGTGGGCGACGACGACCAGAGCATCTACGCCTTCCGTGGCGCCCAGGTGGGCAATATGGCCGACTTCGAGCGCGAGTTCCGCGTCGGCCACCTGATCAAGCTGGAGACCAACTACCGCTCCAGCGGCCACATCCTCGACGCCGCCAATGCGCTGATCGCCCACAACAGCCGCCGCCTGGGCAAGACCCTGCGCACCGAGGCCGGTCATGGCGAGCCGGTGCGGGTGCAGGAGAATGCCAGCGACTTCAACGAGGCCCAGTGGCTGCTCGAGGAAGCCCAGCAACTGCACCGCCAGGGCCTGCCGCGGCGCGAGATCGCGGTGCTCTACCGCAGCAATGCGCAGAGCCGGGTGATCGAGTCGGCGCTGTTCAATGCCGGCATTCCCTACCGCGTCTACGGCGGCCTGCGCTTCTTCGAGCGTGCCGAGATCAAGCATGCGCTGGCCTACCTGCGCCTGATCGAAAACTGCCATGACGACACCAGCTACCTGCGGGTGGTGAACTTTCCCACGCGTGGCATCGGCGCGCGCACGCTGGAGCAGTTGCAGGACGCCGCGCGCCAGAGCGGGCGCAGCCTGTGGCAGAGCGTGGGCGCGGTGGGCGGCAAAGGCGGCGCCAACCTGATCGCCTTCAACGCGCTGATCGACAGCATGCGCAACGCCACGCTGGGCCTGACCCTGCGCGAGATCATCGAGCACATGCTGCAGCGCTCCGGCCTGGTCGACTTCTACCGCACCGAGAAGGAAGGCACCGACCGCATCGAGAACCTGGAGGAACTGGTCAACGCCGCCGAGGCCTTCGTCACCCAGGAGGGCTTCGGCAAGGACGCGGTGGCCCTGCCGGTGGATGAGCACGGACCCGGCCAGATCGCCGCGCCCAAACCTGGTGAGCCGCCGGCGGTGGCCGCGGTCGACCTGACGCCTGATGCCGAGACCGGCGAGATCATGTCGCCCCTGGCCGCCTTCCTGACCCATGCAGCGCTGGAGGCCGGCGACAACCAGGCCCAGGCCGGTCAGGACGCGGTGCAGCTGATGACGGTCCACTCGGCCAAGGGCCTGGAGTTCGACGCGGTCTTCATCACCGGCCTGGAAGAGGGGCTGTTTCCGCATGAGAACTCGGCCGCCGATGCCGACGGGCTGGAGGAGGAGCGCCGCCTGATGTACGTGGCCATCACCCGCGCGCGCCAGCGCCTGTACATCAGCTACAGCCAGACC
>JAFLDI010000129.1 GCA_017302485.1 Burkholderiales bacterium
GGCGCACTGCTTGCTGAGCACGCCCAGCGCAGCACTCAAGGGGTCGGCACCGGCACGGCGGCCCACCGGCGCCACCGCCGTGCCCACCGGCAGCGGTTCGGCCAGCAGGATGGCCTCCCAGCCGTCCTTGAGCTGCACCCACTTGAAGCCGAAGCGGTAGTCCACGCCGGTGGCCAGGATGGCGCGCGGCACCTTGAACACATCGTCCCAGCGGTGGTAGATGCAGATCGCCAGCCGCGGCCGGAAGTGGCGGATGGTGTGCTGTGCGCCCTGCAGCGCCTGCACCTCGGCGCCCTCGATGTCCATCTTCAGCAGGTCCAGGCGCTCCATGCCCATCAGCACCACGTAGTCGTCCAGGGTGACGGTCTGCACCTTCACGCCGTGGCCGCCCTGGCCGAACATCGAGGTCGAGCCCTGGGTGGCGCCGTCGGCCACGGTGATCTCCTGGCCGGTCTGGTCGGACAGCGCGAACTGGTTGACCACCACCTCGCCGTCCTGCACGCCGTTGCGCTCCAGGTTGTGCAGCAGGAGCGCCAGGTTCTCGGGCAGCAGCTCGAAGCTGTGCACCTGGCAGCGGCCCTGCAGCTTGTGGTGGAAGTACACCGCGGTGTCGCCGATGAAGGCGCCGGCGTCGATGATCACGTCGCCCTCCTGCAGTTGCACGCCACCGTGCTCGTACTGCGCATAGCGGATGTCGTGCGCGCCCAGCCACCAGTCGTAGCCCAGCATCTTGAAGTCGTAGCCCTGGGCGCGCATGTCACGCAGCCAGTAGGGCCGGCCGTCGAGCTCCACCACCGGCCGCTCCTCGGCCTGCAGGCGGGCAATCGTGTCCTCGTACAGGCGCCGCTCGACCGGATTGACCAGGTCGATCTTGGCCCAGCGCTTGAGCATCCACTGCACGAAGCGCGGCCGGTCGGCGGCATCCAGGCGGGCGTAGAGCGACTGGTCGATCTCATCCAGATGCGCCTCGTAGCGCGCATGAAAGGCGCAGAAGCGCGCCAGGTCGGCGCCCTTCAGGCGCGGCAGCAGCAGGGCCAGGTCCTCGCGCAGGGTCAGGGGGGTGGTGGTCATCGCGGGCTCCGTCAGTGGGGGGTGGCCGCCAGGGCCAGCGAGAGTTCGTCCAGCAGCAGCGCCGTCAGCCGCTCGCCGCTGCGGCCGTCGAGGTGGTCGTGCAGTTGCTGGCGCAGCCGCCGTCGGTCGGCCGCACGGCGGTCCTCGGCGAGGGCCTTGGGGCGCAGCTGGGCCAGCAGCGCGTCGGCATCGGCAAGGACCGGGCCGGGCAGCGGGTCGAGCTTGCGCTCATCCAGCGTGCGCGAGCTGGCCTGGTAGTCGCGGTGGTCAGGGCGGAACAGCAGCACCGGGCGGTCCAGCAGCAGGTAGTCGAACATCACCGACGAGTAGTCGGTGATGAGCGCGCTGGCCTCGCGCAGCAGCGGGTACAGGTCGGTGCGGGGCGCGACGAAGCGCACGCCGGGCAAGGCCGGCGCCAGCTGCGGCAGCATCGGCGCCTCCACCGGATGCAGCGCCACCACCAGCAGGTCGCCGCGCTGCTGCAACTCGCGCGCCACGCGGTCCAGGCCGGCCTCGATGATCCAGACGCCACGCCGGGCATCGCGGAAGGTCGGCGCATACAGCGCCACGCGGCGGCCAGCGGTGCGCGCCTCGCGCATCGCCTGCAGCGTGGCGGCATCGGTGTTCAGCAGGTCCTCGGGCGTGGGTTCGCGCAGCAGCACGTCGTTGCGCGGGTAGCCGATCGGCTCGTAGCGCTGCAGGCCGAACCAGCGCCGGAAGTCGGCCTCCTGCGAGGCCGAGGTGCCGATGAAGCGGCTGAATGGCCCGGTGGTGGCCAGCACGCGGGCGACGCGGGCGTTCATCTGTTTCAGTCCCGGGCGGTTGCCCAGGCCGATTTCCTTGATCGACACGCCATGCCACAGCTGCACCGTGCGGGCGCCGGCCAGCAGCGCTGGCACGTAGGGGTTGGGGTTGAGCAGGTGGTCGCAGGCCACCACCACCGCGGCCTGCAGCGCGGCGCTGACATGCTCGGCACTCCACTCGGCCGGGTTGAGCGGAAAGCAGCGCTCGCCCAGCGCCAGCACATCGCGCTGCTGCTGCTCGGTCTGCGGCAGCCACCACAGCGCAATGCCCTCGCGCCGGGCCTGCTCACGAAACGCCAGCCAGCCGTACTTGACGTTGCAGCCGAAGTAGGTGGTGCCGACGAACACCACCGAGCGGGTCTTGGGGTGGAAGCGCGAGACACGCTCCAGGTCGGCCAGGGTCTGCTGCAGCTGCCACTGGCCCTCGAGCTGCTGCACGCGCTTGAGCAGGGCCTCGGGCGTGCCGGCACCCTCGGGTGCCGGGGCGGCGGCGGTGCGCAGCTCGATCACCGCCTCCACCAGCTGCTCGATCGCCTGACCCAATTGCCCGGTGAAGCCCTCCACCGCCTCCAGGCGCGGCAGCCACTCGGTCGCAGGGGCCGCGGCAGACTCGGCGGCCGGTTCAGGAGAGAGGGTGTGCATCGGGGCCTCGGGCGGATGAAGGGATGCGGCCACTGTAGGAGCCGCTCCCCGGCCCGAACCGGCGATAAACAGGCGCGCCAGGGGGCTGTTCGCCCGGGCCGGCCAGGTCACGCGGCCCTTGGATGACACGGCTTGTAGGAATTTGCCTGACACGCGCGCTGGAAGAAGACGGACTCAAGGGCTGGAAGTGAGCCGATGTTTCCGGCCTGTTTCGGTCCTTACAGTTCATTCCACGCCGACACGAATTCCTTCCACCGCACACAGGAGCAAGACCATGGACACCCAGCAAATCCTCGCCGAGATCCGCGAAGCCAACCTGTCGTACCTGATGCTGGCGCAGAGCCTGATCCGCGCCGACCGCGAGCAGGCCCTGTTCCGTCTGGGCATCTCGGAAGACACCGCCAACCTGCTGGTCACGCTGACCCCGGCCCAGATGATGAAGATCGCCACCGGCAACACCCTGCTGTGCCGCTTCCGCATGGACGACGACCTGGTCTGGAGCCTGCTGACCAGCCACGGCAAGTCGGCCGCCAACGACAGCGTCCAGCGCCTGCACGCCTCGATCCTGATGGCAGGCCGCCACCAAGAGGCGGCATGAGCTGAGTCGCCGGGCCACCCGCTGGCCCGGCCGACCCGGATCCCCCGATCGACAGACTGAACCAGACAAGACAGGACGGAGAAACACCATGGCCCGCAGCAAGAGCATCCTCACCGAGGCCCGCCAGATCGAACGCGCGGTGACGCTGATCAACCTGGGCGCCCGCCTGCAGGTGCTGGAGTCCGAGACCGACCTGTCCTACGAGCGCCTGCTGCGTCTGTACAAGGAAGTGTCGGGGCGCAGCCCCTCCAAGGGCCAGCTGCCCTTCTCCACCGACTGGTTCATGACCTGGCAGCCCAACATCCATGCCAGCCTGTTCCTGAACATCCACGAGTACCTGAACAAGACCTCGGAGCTGGAAGAGATCGACACGATCATCAAGGCCTACCAGCTCTACCTGGAGCAGACCCAGTCCCAGGGTCTGGAGCCCCAGCTGACCGTCACCCGCGCCTGGCGCCTGGTCAAGTTCGTCGACAACGGCATGCTGACCATGACCAAGTGCACCAAGTGCGGCGGCCACTATGTGACCCACCCGCACGAGATCGCCAAGCACTATGTGTGCGGCCTGTGCAACCCGCCCGCCCGCGCCGGCAAGGGCCGCCAGGCCGGCTCACTGCAACTGCCCAGCGCCGTGGCGCGCCAGGCGGCGACCTGCGAGTAAGCCTTTCAGACGATGAGCGCGTGACACAGCGCACGGTTCAGCCCTCAAGGGGGGAACCTTTGGCGCCGAAGACGCTCCCATCAGCAGACCGTTTTCCGTTCATGCTTGTCTCCTCCTAGCACAACCCCTGTGCTTTTCAGGCGGGCGGCCTTCCGGGCCCCCGCCTTTTTTCTTGTCCAGCATGAACAGCCCCCCTGGCCGGGAGCTTTTCGGCCCCTCGCCCTGCTCAAGGCCCGTCAACATCGCACCGATATGAGCCCCAGAGGCCGTCCGATGTCCGGTGCGGCCGTCACGTCGCCTGCGGGAACGGATTCACCATGTTTGTCATCGTCGGTTGGCTGGTCGCCATCGGTTGCATCTTCGGCGTGTACATCGTGCACGGCGGCAACATCGGCGTGATCCTGAAGGCTCTGCCCTTCGAGATGATCACCATCTTCGGCGGTGCACTGGGCGCCTTCGTGGCCAACAACCAACCCAAGGTGCTGAAAGCCACGGCCAAGGGCCTGGGCGCCTGCTTCAAGGGCAGCAAGTACTCCAAGGCCCGTGCCATGGAGCTGCTGGCCCTGCTCTACGACATCCTGCAAAAGGCCCGCAAGGAGGGCCTGATGTCGATCGAGAAGGACGTCGAGGACCCGCACAGCTCGGCGCTGTTCCAGAAATACCCGGTGGTGGGCAATGACCACCACGCGGTGGAGTTCATCACCGACTACCTGCGCATGATGGTCTCGGGCAACCTCAATGCCCACGAGATCGAGAGCCTGATGGACACCGAGCTCGAGACCCACCACCACGAGGCCCATGCCGCCGCCGCGGCCATCGCCCGCCTGGCCGGCGCGCTGCCCGCCTTCGGTATCGTGGCCGCGGTGCTGGGCGTGGTCAACACCATGGGCTCGGTCGGCCAGCCGCCGGCGGTGCTGGGCGGCATGATCGGCTCGGCCCTGGTGGGCACATTCCTGGGCATTCTGCTGGCCTACGGCTTTGCCGAGCCGCTGGCCGGCCTGCTCGAGCAGAAGATCGACGAGGACGGCAAGGAACTGCAGTGCATCAAGACCACGCTGCTGGCCTCGATGCAGGGCTACGCGCCGCAGGTGGCGATCGAGTTCGGCCGCAAGGTCCTCTACTCCACCGAGCGCCCGAGCTTCTCCGAGCTCGAAGGCCACGTGAAGAAAAAATAAGGGGTTCGCCATGGCTGGCGACGCGAAGAAGCTTCAACCGATCATCGTCAAGAAGATCAAGAAGGGCGGCCACGGTGCCCACGGTGGCGCCTGGAAGATCGCCTACGCCGACTTCGTGACGGCGATGATGGCCTTCTTCCTGCTGATGTGGCTGCTGGGCTCGACCACCGAGGGCGACAAGAAAGGCCTGCAGGACTACTTCCAGTCGCCGCTGAAGGTGGCGCTGGGCGGCGGCAGCGGCTCGGGCGACTCCTCCAGCGTGATCAAGGGTGGTGGCGAGGACATCACCCGAACCGGCGGTCAGGTCAAGCGTGGCGCGGTGGAAGCCCCCAAGCGCACCTTCAACCTGCAGGCCCTGAAGGCCGAGCAGGTCCGTGCCGAGGCGCAGCGCCTGGAAGAGCTGATGAACACCATCGAGAACCAGATGCGGGGCAGCGAGAAGTTCAAGGCCCTGTCCTCGCAGGTGCGACTGGACATGACCCGCGACGGCCTGCGCATCCAGATCGTCGACGACCAGAGCCGGCCGATGTTCGACTCCGGCTCGGCCGTGGTCAAACCCTATATGCGCGAACTGCTGCGCGCCATCGGCGAGCTGCTGGGCGAGGTGCCCAACCTGCTGACGCTGGAAGGCCACACCGATGCCCAGCCCTTTTCCGGCGGCGAGCGCGGCTACAGCAACTGGGAGCTGTCGGCCGACCGGGCCAATGCCAGTCGCCGCGAGCTGATCGCCGGCGGCCTGGAGGACCGGCGCGTGCTGCGCGTCCAGGGACTGGCCAGCAGCCAGCTGTTCGACAAGGACAACCCCGCGGCGCCCACCAACCGGCGCATCAGCATCATCGTGATGAACCGCGAGGCCGAGGACCGGGTGTTCAAGCCCGAGCTGCAGCCCGAGCCGCCACCCGCTGAAGACGAACCGGGCTCAAGCCCGGCCGCCAGCGACCGATAAACGCCTCATTCCCCCGTACCGAGGACCGCCATGAGCCATCCCAGTGATCTGAAGTTCCTTGTCGTCGACGACTTCTCGACGATGCGCCGCATCGTGCGCGGCCTGCTCAAGGAGATGGGCTGCAACAACGTCGAGGAGGCCGAGGACGGCCAGGTGGCGCTCAACATGCTGAAGAACGCCCGCTTCGACTTCGTCGTCAGCGACATCAACATGCCCAACATGAACGGCTTCGAGCTGCTCAAGGCCATCAAGGCCGACGACAGCCTCAAGCAGTTGCCGGTGCTGATGGTCACCGCCGAGGCGCGCAAGGAGGACATCGTCCTGGCAGCGCAGAGCGGGGCGGCCGGCTACATCGTCAAGCCCTTCACCAAGGCGACGCTGGAAGAGAAGGTCCAGAAGATCCTGCAAAAGCTGGCCACGCCGGCCTGACCACCCCTTCTCCACCCACGGGAGCGTCCCATGAAGATGGAAGATCTGACCGCGCTGGCCCCCACCGAGCCGCTGACGGTGTCGCCCGAGGTGTTCCAGCAACTGGGCTCGATCACCCGGCTGCTGCACGACACGATGCAGCAGCTCGGCGTGATGCCCAAGCTGCAGGTGGCCGCCGATGGCCTGCCCGATGCCCGCAGCCGCCTGAACTACATCGCCAACAAGACCGCCGACGCCGCCAACAAGGTGCTGAACTCGGTGGACCAGGCCAAGGCCGATCACCACCACATCAGCCAGGCCACGCGTGAGCTGGCAGAGGCGCTGGTCAAGGACCCGGTGCGCGCCGTCGCCTCGGGACGGGTGATGAACTTCGTCAAGGATGTCGAGGACAGCACCAGCCGCATCGACGCCCACCTGACCGACATCATGCTGGCCCAGGACTTCCACGACCTCACCGGCCAGGTGGTGGCCAAGGTGGTGACGCTGGCCAACGACCTGGAGGACAGCCTGGTCAAGCTGCTGGTGCAGGTGGTGCCGCCCGAGCAGCGCGAGAAGGTCGACCCGGCCATGCTGCAGGGCCCGGTCGTGGCACCGGAAGGCCGCACCGATGTGGTGGCCGACCAAGGCGAGGTCGACGACCTGCTGGCCAGCCTGGGCTTCTGAGGCCGACGTGATCACCGAGGCGCACGCCGCCGACGATGCCACGCTGGACACCGGCGAGGCGCCGCACTGGCTGCTGCCGCGCCAGGCGGGCAGCCCGCCCGAGTGCCTGCGGCGGATCCGCTGGATCTGCCAGGAGGTGCCTGACCTGTTCGAGGCGGTGCTGCTGATCTGCGCGACGCACCAGGGTGTGCCCCGCGCCAGCCTGGCCGCCGCGATCCAGCGCTACCACCCGGCGGTGGCCGGTCTGAGCGTCGAGGACGTGCAGGGCCTGGTCAACGGCCTGCTCAACGGCGGCCGGGACGGGCTGGAAGCGGTGCATCGCAGCCGGAAGAACGGCGCGCGGCGGCAGTCACCGATGCCTTTTCTGCGTCCGGACTGACACACCGCCGCCGACCGGACCACGCCACCACCGACACAACCTCTTCGAGAAGGCACTCCCATGCTGCCCGATCCGTCCCCGAACCCTGCCCCCGGCGCCTGGGTCAAGCCCGAGTTGCGCCAGGCCGTGCGCGAGGTGCCCGATGCCTGCGAGCGGCTGGAGTATGTCGGCAAGATGACCGAGCAGGCGGCCAACCGCGTGCTGGCTTTGATCGACGAAGCCAAGCCGGCCTGCGACGAGGTCCGCCGCCGCGGCCTGGAGATCGCCGAGGCGATGCGCCGCCTGGCGGAGGCCCCGGAGATCGACACCGCCCGTTCGCGCGTGATGATGAAGCTGTGCGCCGACTACGCCGCCAGCGCCGCCGCCTTTGCCGACGACCAGAACCGCGTGCTGACCGACGTCCTGCTGGCGCAGGACTTCCAGGACCTCTCCGGCCAGGTGATCGGCAAGGTCATGAAGATCCTCTTCCGCGTCGAGGACGAGCTCAAGCATGTGCTGGCCGATGGCGACCTGCCCGATCCTGTCAGCGCGATGAGCGGCGCCACAGAGGATCTGGCCGGCGTGCAGGTGCCCGACCGGGCGCTGCAGCAGGACGACGTCGACGACCTGCTGGCCTCGCTGGGCTTCTGACCGATCCAGCCGCGTTTTTCCAGGCGCCCGCCCCGTGCGGGCGTCGTCACAATCGGGTCCATGTCACTGGTCTGGCCGCTTCCTGCCCTGCTGACCTGGGCCCTGGCCTGGGGGCTGTTCATCGCGCTGGGCGCGGTCGGCCTGCCGGCCCTGGGGTTCGGC
>JAFLDI010000013.1 GCA_017302485.1 Burkholderiales bacterium
GGTCAGGTGGGCCACACGCAGCCTCATCGGCCAGCCGGCGCGCTGCCAGCGCTGGCATTGGCGCTGCAGGTGGCGCACCCAAGAGTCGGCCTCGGGCTGCAGGCCATGGTGGACATGCATCGCCACCACCGTCAGACCCAGGGCCCGGGCGGCGCGCGCGGTGGCGTGGCACAGCGCCGTGCTGTCGCGGCCGCCGCTCAGCGCCACCGCGACGCAGCGAGGCCCCGGCTCAGCGGTCGGTGGTGTCCGTGAAGCGTCCGTAGGACTTGAGGCGTTCGTAGCGGCGCTCCAGCAGTTCGGGCACCGACAGGTCGGACACCTGGCGCAGCGCATCGACCAGGCCGCGCTTGAGCTGCGAACTCATCTGCTTGAGCTCGCGGTGGGCACCACCCACCGGCTCGCTGACGATCTTGTCGACCAGACCCAGGGCCTTCAAGCGGTGGGCGGTGATGCCCAGGGCCTCGGCGGCGTCGGGCGCCCGCTCGGCCGTCTTCCAGAGGATGGAGGCGCAGCCCTCAGGCGAGATCACCGAGTACACCGAGAACTGCAGCATCAGCACCTGGTCGGCCACGCTGATCGCCAGCGCGCCACCCGAGCCGCCCTCACCGATGATGGTGGTGATGATCGGCACTTCCAACTGCGCCATCTCGTAGATGTTGCGGCCGATGGCTTCGGATTGCCCACGCTCCTCGGCACCGATGCCCGGATAGGCGCCCGGCGTGTCGACGAAGGTGAATACCGGCAGGCCGAACTTCTCAGCCAGCTTCATCAGGCGCAGCGCCTTGCGGTAGCCCTCGGGACGCGACATGCCGAAATTGCGCGCGGCGCGTTCCTTGGTATCACGGCCCTTCTGATGCCCCAGCACCATGCAGGCCTGGCCATTGAAGCGCGCCAGACCGCCGACGATGGACAGGTCGTCGGCAAAGGCGCGATCGCCGTGCAGCTCCTGGAAGTCAGTGAATATCTCGTTCACGTAGTCCAGGGTGTAGGGCCGCTGCGGGTGCCGCGCGATCTGCGTGACCTGCCAGGGCGTGAGCTGCTGGTAGATCTCCTTGGTGAGCTGCAGGCTCTTCTTGTCCAGGCGGTCGATCTCCTCGGAGATGTCCACTGCCGACTCGCTTTGCACGAATCGAAGTTCCTCGATCTTGGATTCCAGCTCCGCGATCGGCTGCTCGAAGTCCAGGAAATGTCGCTTGCTCATTCAGCCACTCCTTGGGCGCGATTGTGCCCAATCCCAACGGGTTCTCAATAGTCGACCGGCAGCGGGTCCAGGCTGCGCCACAGGTACCAGGTGGCGACTGAGCGGAACGGCGCCCAGCCGTCGCCCAGCTCGCGGGCCTCGGCGCGCGACACCGGCTCGCCGCTGAAGTAGTTGACACTGATGCCCTTGAGCAGGCCCAGATCATCCAGCGGCAGCACGTTTGGCCGCATCAGGTGAAAGATCAGGAACATTTCAGCCGTCCAGCGGCCGATGCCGCGGATCGCCACGAGTTCATCAATGATGGCCTCGTCATCCATGCCCTGCCACTGGCGCACATGGACCTGCCCTTCCTCGAAGTGGCGGGCCAGGTCGCCCAGGTACTCGGCCTTGCGTGCCGACAGGCCGGCCGCGCGCAGCGTCGGCAGGTCCAGCGCCAGCACCGCAGACGGCTGCAGCCGCTTGCTGGAAGCGCCCACGGCCGCCAGGAACCGCTCCCACACCGACTGCGCCGCCTTGACCGAGATCTGCTGGCCGACGATCGAGCGCGCCAGCGTGATGAAGGCATCGCCGTGGCTGTGCAGGCGGGCTTCGCCGAACTGCGGGATCAGCTTCTTCATGACCCGGTCGCGCCTGACCAGGTGCTTGCAGGCCTCGTCCCAGTAGTCCGGCGTGACGCCGGCCGCACTGCGTGTTCCCACGTCAGGCCCTGACCCAGGTCGTGCCCTGAGGGCCGTCCTTGAGCTGCACACCCTCGGCTGTCAGCTGGGCACGGATGGCGTCGGCGCGGGCGAAGTCGCGCGCCTGCTTGGCCGCCTGGCGTTCGGCGATCAGGGCCTCGATGCGGGCGGCATCGGCATCACCGGCGCCGCCTTGCAGGTAGGCCGACGGCTCCTGCTGCAGCAGGCCCAGCACGCCGGCCAGGGCCTTGAGCAGCCCGGCCTGACGAGGGTTGCGACTGCGGTTGACCTCGCTGGCCAGGTCGAACAGCACGGCCACCGCCTCAGGCGTGCCGAAATCCTCGTCCATCGCCGCCTTGAAGCGGGCTGCGTGGCCATCGGCCCAGTCGATGGCGACGGTCTCGGCGGGCACGCTGGCCAGCGCCGTGTAGAGCCGGCGCAGCGACGCACGGGCATCGTCCAGGTGCACGTCCGAGTAGTTCAGCGGGCTGCGGTAATGCGCGCGGACGACGAAGAAGCGGATGGTCTCGGCGTCGTAGGTCTTGAGCACCTCGCGGATGGTGAAGAAGTTGCCCAGGCTCTTGGACATCTTCTCGTTGTCGACATTGACGAAGCCGTTGTGCATCCAGGTGTGGGCCAGCGGCACGCCATAGGCGCCTTCACTCTGGGCGATCTCGTTCTCGTGGTGGGGGAACTCCAGGTCAGCACCGCCGCCGTGGATGTCGAAGGTGCGGCCCAACAGCGCGCAGGCCATGGCCGAGCACTCGATGTGCCAGCCGGGGCGGCCCGGGCCGTAGTCGCTGGGCCATTGGGCATCAGCGGGCTCGGTGGACTTGGCGGACTTCCAGAGCACGAAGTCGAGCGCGTCCTCCTTGCCGTCGGCCACCGCCACGCGCTCGCCGGCGTTGAGCTCATCCAGGGTCTTGCCGGAGAGCTTGCCGTAGCCGGCAAAGCGCCGAACCGCATAGTTGACATCGCCGCCAGTCGCCCGGTAGGCCAGGCCCTTGTCCTCGAGCAGGCGCACGATGTCGAGCATCTGCGGCACGTAGTCGGTGGCGCGGGGGTCGTGGGTGGGACGCAGGATGCCCAGCGCGTCGAAGTCGGCGTACATCTCGGCGATCATGCGGTCGGTCAGGGCGCGGACGGTCTCACCGTTCTGCACCGCCCGGCGGATGATCTTGTCCTCGATGTCGGTGATGTTGCGCACATGGGTGACGCGCAACCCGCTGGCCTCAAGCCAGCGACGGGCCAGGTCAAAGGCGATGTTGGAGCGCGCATGCCCGACATGGCACAGGTCATAGACCGTGATGCCGCAGACGTACATGCGCACGTGCCCGGGCTCGATGGGAGAGAACTCTTCGACCCGGCGGGTCAGCGTGTTGTGGATGCGCAGCGTCATCGACGGGACAGGAGGGTGAGCCGCGCGCGCTCCGCGGAGGCGGGCGGCGCATGCAGGCCGGAGCGCTCTGTGGACAACAGGCGCTCGGTAGAATCGGGCCAGTATAGCCAAGGAGCCTCCTACCGTGACACGCCCCCTGCTGGCCGGCGCCATGATCGCCCTGTCCGCCCTGCTCACCTCGCCTGCCTGGGCGCAGAAGGTTCGCCTGAGCACCAGCGCAGGCGACATCGTCGTCCAGCTCGATGCCGAGAAGGCACCCAAGACCGTGGCCAACTTCCTGCAGTACGCCAAGGCCGGCCATTACGACGGCACGATCTTCCATCGTGTGATCGACGGCTTCATGATCCAGGGCGGCGGAATGAAGCCGGACCTGTCCGAGAAGCCCACGCGCGCGCCGATCGCGCTGGAGGCCGGCAAGGGCCTGTCAAACCTGCGCGGCTCGATCGCCATGGCGCGCACCTCCTTCCCCGACTCAGCCACTTCGCAGTTCTTCATCAACGTGGTCGACAACCTCCGCCTCGATACCTACGGCGGTGGCTACGCCGTGTTCGGCAAGGTGATCGAAGGCATGGAAGTCGTCGACAGGATCAAGAGCGTGCCCGTCGGCAACCAGGGCGGCCACCAGAACGTCCCACTGCAACCCGTCACCATCAAGAAGGCCTCGATCGAGGACTGAACCATCATGACCAAGACTGTTGAACTCACCACGTCCGCCGGCGTCATCCGCCTGGAACTCGACGACGCCAAGGCCCCGCAGACCGTGGCCAACTTCCTGGCCTACGTGGCCAAGGGCCACTATGACGGCACGGTGTTCCACCGCGTCATCAAGGGCTTCATGATCCAGGGCGGCGGCATGACCGAATCAATGGACCAGAAGCCCACCGATGCCGCCATTCCCAACGAGGCCAACAACGGCCTGAAGAACGACAAGTACACCGTGGCCATGGCGCGCACCAACGCGCCGCACTCGGCCACCGCGCAGTTCTTCATCAATGCCACCGACAATGACTTCCTGAACTTCAAGTCCGAATCGCCCAGCGGCTGGGGCTATGCCGTGTTCGGCAAGGTGGTGGCCGGCACCGAGGTGGTCGATGCGATCGAAAAGGTCCGCACCGGCCGCCGCGGCTACCACGACGATGTGCCGGTCGAGGCGGTGACGATCCTCAAGGCCACCGAGATTGCCTGAGTTCGGCCAGGATGCGCTGGCGGTGCCCGAGGGCGCGCGGCGCATCGAGTTCGTCTCGGACATCCACCTCAGTGCGGACATGCCCAGCACGGCCCAGGCCTTCCTGGGCTGGCTGGCAGGCAGTCTGGCCGATCAGTTGCTGATCCTGGGCGATCTGTTCGAGGTCTGGGTGGGTGACGATGCGTCGCGGCAGGGCCTGGAGGCCGAGGTCGTCGCGGCGCTTCACCGAGCCAGCCGCCAACGGCCCGTGGCCGTGATGCGCGGCAACCGCGACTTCCTGCTGGGCAAGGACTTTTTTGCCGCCAGTGGCTGCACCCCGCTGGCCGACCCCTGCGTGCTGCAGGCCTTCGGCCAGCGCGTGTTGCTGAGCCATGGCGACGCGCTGTGCCTGGCAGACACCGACTACCAGCGTTTCCGCGCCGAGGTTCGGCAGGATGCCTGGCAGACAGCCTTCCTCGCACGCCCCATGGCCGAGCGCCAGACCATCGCGACCGGTCTGCGTGCCGCCTCGATGGCCAGTCAGGCCGGCCGTGCGGCCGAAACCTATGCCGACCCGGACCCTGCGCTGGTCTCCCACTGGCTGCAGGCCGCGCAGGCCGAGCAGCTGGTGCACGGTCATACCCACCGGCCTGGCGATGAGATCCGGCCCGAAGGCTGGACGCGCCGCGTCCTCAGCGACTGGGATCTGGACCATGCCCGACGTGCCGAGGTGCTGGCCTGGACCCCCGATGGCTGGTTGCGCCAGCCCTGGCCCGCCGCTGGCGCATGGGCTGGCTGAACCGCCTGTCGCGCTGGCGCGAGCGGCGGCAGCTGGCTCGCCACGCGATCGCCGACCCGCTGTGGCAGGCGGTGCTGCACGCCTACCCGTTCATCGCCGGGCGCAATGACACCGACCGCGCCGAGCTGCGTCGCCTGTGCAGCCTGTTCCTTGCCCGCAAGCAGTTCCACGGCGCGCATGGCCTGGTCATCGATGACCTGATGGCCGTGTGCATCGCCGCACAAGCCTGCCTGCCGGTGCTGCGCCTGTCGCTGGATCACTACGACGATTTTGTAGGTATCGTGGTCCAGCCCGATGAGGTGTTGGCACCGCGCCATGTCACCGACGAGAACGGCGTGGTCCACGAGTACGACGAGGCTCTGACGGGTGAAGCCATGGAGGGCGGTCCGGTGATGCTGTCCTGGCACGACGTCGCCCACGCCGGCGAGCAGGCTGAGCAGGCGTACAACCTGGTCATCCACGAGTTCGCGCACGTCCTGGACATGCGCGACGGCGCGGCCGATGGTGTGCCGCCGCTGGGCAGTGCCGCGGAACGCGAGGCATGGATCGAAGTGATCGACGCCGAGTTCGAGGCGTTTGTGCAGCGCGTCGACGCGGGCGAGGGCACGCTGATCGACCCCTATGGCGCCGAAGCCCCAGAGGAGTTCTTCGCCGTGGCCAGCGAAGCCTTCTTCGTCGCTGCGCCAGCGATGCGCGCCGAGCATCCGCGCCTGTACGCGCTGCTGGCCGGCTACTACCGTCAAGACCCGGCCGCTGGCTGAGCGCCCAATGACAAGGGGCGCCAGCGGCGCCCCTTGCTTGAGTTCAGTCGAACACCGTTCAGACAGCCGTCGCCTCGGCGCGCGGCTTGTCGCCGCTCTTGCCCGCCGGCTGGATGTCCAGGCTGACCTGGCCCTCGGCATCGAGATCCACCGTCAGGCGACCGCCGTCAACCAGCCTGCCAAACAGCAATTCATCGGCCAGCGCGCGTCGGATGGTGTCCTGGATCAGGCGCTGCATCGGGCGCGCGCCCATCAGCGGATCGAAGCCCTTCTTGGCCAGGTGCTTGCGCAGCGGGTCGGTGAAGGTGACGTCGACCTTCTTCTCGGCCAGTTGCTGCTCAAGCTGGAGCAGGAACTTGTCCACCACGCGCAGGATGATGTCCTCGTCCAGCGCCCGGAAGTTGACGATGCCGTCCAGCCGGTTGCGGAACTCGGGCGTGAACAGGCGCTTGATGTCGCCCATCTCATCACCCTGCTCACGCCTGGTGGTGAAGCCGATGGTGGACTTCTGCATGGTCTCGGCCCCCGCATTGGTCGTCATGATGATGATGACGTTGCGGAAGTCGGCCTTGCGGCCGTTGTTGTCGGTCAGCGTGCCGTGGTCCATGACCTGCAGCAGCACGTTGAAGACGTCCGGGTGGGCCTTCTCGATCTCGTCGAGCAGCAGCACCGCATGCGGTTTCTTGGTGATCGCCTCTGTCAGCAGGCCGCCCTGGTCGAAGCCCACGTAGCCCGGAGGCGCGCCGATCAGGCGACTCACCGCATGGCGCTCCATGTACTCGGACATGTCAAAGCGGATCAGCTCGATGCCCAGGATGTAGGCCAGTTGCTTGGCCACCTCGGTCTTGCCCACACCGGTGGGGCCGCTGAACAGGAAGGCGCCGATCGGCTTGTCGGACTTGCCCAGGCCCGAGCGGGCCATCTTGATGGAGGCGGCCAGGGCGTCCACCGCAGGGTCCTGGCCGAAGACCACGCTCTTGAGGTCGCGCTCCAGCGTCTTGAGCTTGCCACGGTCGTCGCTGGACACCGAGGCCGGCGGGATGCGGGCGATCTTGGAGACGATGTCCTCGACCTCGTTGCGGGTGATGGTCTTCTTCTGCTTGCTCTTGGGCAGGATGCGTTGTGCGGCGCCCGCCTCGTCGATGACGTCGATCGCCTTGTCGGGCAGGTGACGGTCATTGATGAACTTGGCCGACAGCTCGGCCGCGGCCTGCAGCGCACCCAGCGCATACTTGACGTTGTGGTGCTCCTCGAAGCGCGACTTCAGTCCCTTGAGGATCTCCACCGTCTGCTCAACCGTGGGTTCAACCACGTCCACCTTCTGGAAGCGCCGCGACAGCGCCGCGTCCTTCTCGAAGATGCCGCGGTACTCGGTGAAGGTGGTGGCGCCGATGCACTTCATGGCGCCCGAGGACAGCGCCGGCTTGAGCAGGTTGGACGCATCCAGCGTGCCGCCGGAGGCCGCACCGGCGCCGATCAGGGTGTGGATCTCGTCGATGAACAGGATGCTCTTGGGGCTGTCCTTGAGCTGCTTGAGCACGCCCTTGAGGCGTTGTTCGAAGTCGCCGCGGTACTTGGTACCGGCCAGCAAGGCGCCCATGTCGAGGGCGTAGACGGTGGCGTCGGCCAGCACCTCGGGCACATCGCCCTCGGTGATGCGCCAGGCCAGGCCTTCAGCAATCGCAGTCTTGCCCACGCCGGCCTCGCCCACCAGCAGCGGGTTGTTCTTGCGCCGACGGCACAGCACCTGGATGACGCGCTCGACCTCGTGCTCGCGGCCGATCAGCGGATCGATCTTGCCGTCGCGTGCGTTCTGGTTGAGGTTGGTGGTGAACTGATCGAGCGGCGAGCCCTTGCCCTCGCCGCCCTCTTCCTTTTCGGCTTCATTGCTGCCGCCGCTGCCGCTGTCATTGCCGCTGCCTTTGGTGGGCTCGGGCGGGTCACTCTTCTTGATCCCGTGGGCAATGAAGTTGACCACATCCAGCCGGGTCACGCCCTGCTGGTGCAGG
The DNA here is from genome assembly GCA_017302485.1 of Burkholderiales bacterium. Lineage (GTDB taxonomy): Bacteria > Pseudomonadota > Gammaproteobacteria > Burkholderiales > Burkholderiaceae_C > Ideonella. The sequence continues at coordinate 8,012 of JAFLDI010000013.1, forward strand.
TAGTACACGGCGTGCGAGTCCTTCTCGCCGAAGATGGCCACCAGCACATTGGCCCCGGTGACTTCCTTCTTGCCGCCACCTGTGGACTGCACGTGCATGATGGCGCGCTGGATCACGCGCTGAAAGCCCAGCGTCGGCTGGGTATCGACCTCTTCGGTGCCACCAACGGTGGGTGTGTTCTCACGAATGAAGCCCGTCAGGCTCTTGCGCAGGTCCTCGATATTGGCAGCGCAGGCTCGCAGCACCTCGGCCGCCGAGGGGTTGTCGAGCAGAGCCAGCAGCAGGTGTTCGACGGTGATGAACTCGTGGCGTTGCTGACGCGCCTCGACAAATGCCATGTGCAGGCTGACTTCAAGTTCCTGGGCGATCATGCGGCCTCCATCATGCATTGAAGCGGGTGCCCCGAGCGGCGCGCTGCGGCCAGCACCAATTCGACCTTGGTGGCGGCCACGTCCTTCGTGAAGACACCGCACACCGCGCGACCCTCGTGATGGATCTTGAGCATCACCTGGGTCGCCGCCTCACGGTCGAGGCGGAAATACTCTTGCAGCACCATGACGACGAACTCCATCGGCGTGAAGTCGTCATTGAGCATGATCACCTGGAACATGCGGGGCGGCTTGGTACGCGCCGCCTTGCGCTCGGCCACCACCGATCCCTGACCGTCGTCGGGTTTGCCGACCTGCGGTGTCTGCGCGGGAGGTTTGGGGCGAGCGGGCATGAAATCAGTATAGCCAGTTGGACCTGGGGCTGCGTCGTGGCCAATGGTCTCCCTGTTGGGCACCGGCGCATGTTGCAAAAAGGGGCACGGAGCGGCGTGTTTTTCAGGCTTGCGTGCACCAGAACCGTTCCGAACACAGCCTTCAGATTGACACCCTGCCCCGGTGCACCAACAATCGTGCCCATAAGCCTGAAAAAGGCATCAGGAGGACAGGTATGGACGCGTTCGGCACCGTCAAGTGGTTCAATGATCAAAAGGGCTACGGTTTCATCGAGCCCGACGACGGCAGCGGAGACGTCTTCGCACACTTCTCGGCCGTTCAGATGGACGGTTTCAAGACCCTCAAGCAGGGTTCACGCGTCATCTTCGAGATGGTGACCGGCACCAAGGGCCTGCAGGCCCAGAACATTCGAGCGATGGATGCGGTCTTGTCGCCTCCCCGGCCGCCGGCGTCCGCCACCGATTCCTCAGCTCATGCACCACGCCGCGAAGCGGACGAACAGGTCGTGACCCAGCGCCCAGGCTGAAGCACCTGCCAACGCAGCACCGGACATTCGCGCTGCCCATCGGGTGATTCGCCCTTCGCGTCCAGGGTGGCCCTGGGCCAGCCTCGCCCACAAGGCCGGTGCCAGGCCCAGCGGCAAGGCGGATGCGGCGGCGAATGCCGTCATCACCGCGGCCCCGGACCACGCCGAGTTGGCCAGTGCTGCCACCATCAGCGCTGACTGCAGCAGTCCACAGGGCCACGCCACCCAGACCAATCCAACGCCACTGGCGCGAAGCGCCGCACCGCCGGGACCATGCCACCGGAGCGGCTGCGCGTCGGCGCGTTGACCGTCACGGCCCAGGCGCTCCAGCCAGGCGGGTTGGCGGCCGTAGATCAGCAGCCACAGCCCCAGTGCCAGAGCCGCCATATGGGCCAACGTCCACAATGGGCGCAGCGCCGGACTCCATTGGCCGAGTTGGGCCAGCCAGGACACGCTGGTGGCAGCCAGGGCACCGGCCGCGGCATAGCTCAGCAAACGCCCCAGATGGAAGAAACCCCAGCCGACCCGCGGCCGCGCTGGCGCACAGCTGCGCACCGCCGCCGCGCTGGCCGCGCCGCACATGCCGATGCAGTGAAGGGAACCTGCCAGACCCATCAGCAGGGCCGACAGCACCAGGGCTTGATCCACCCTCAGATGATGCGTGAAAAGCGCTCGCGGGTCCGGTCGGCCTGCAGGTACTTGTCGAAGGACATGGCAATCGCCCGCACGAAGAACCAGCCGCGGGCGGTGACCTGGATCGCGCCGGGCTCCATCGTCACCAGGCCCATCTCCTCGTAGGGCCGCAGGGACTCGAGCTCCTGGCGGAAATACTCGGGCACCTTGACCAGATGGGCCAGCTCCACCGACTCGAACTCCAGGCGCCCCTGGCACATCAGCGCCATGATCACGGCACGGCGCAACAGGTCGTCGCGCGTGAGCGCCAAGCCCCGGACGATGGCGAACTGACCTTGCCGGATGGCGTCGTAGTACTCGGGCACCGTCTTGGCATTCTGGCTGTAGGTGGCACCCATGCGACCAATGGACGACACACCCAAGGCGATCAGATCGCAGTCTGGCTGCGTGCTGTAGCCCTGGAAATTGCGGTGCAGGCGACCCTGGCGCTTGGCCTGGGCCAGAGCGTCGTCATGCAGTGCAAAGTGGTCCATGCCGATGTAGCTGTAGCCATGGCCCATGAAGCCGGCAATCGCCGATGACAGCATGTCGATGCGGTGCTGCGGCGGCGGCAATTGGCTGGCGTCGATGCGCCGCTGCGGCTTGAAGCGCTGCGGCAGATGGGCGTATGAGTACAGCGCGATCCGGTCGGGGCGAAGCTCACTCATCTGCCGGATCGTGCGGGCGAACGAGTCGGGGGTCTGCTTGGGCAGGCCGTAGATCAGGTCAGCGTTGATCGACTGAAAGCCCAATTGGCGCGCGGCGGCCATCAGCTCGCTGACCATCTCCAGCGATTGGACGCGATGCACCGCCTTCTGCACCTCGGGATCGAAGTCCTGCACGCCGAAGCTGATCCGGTTGAAGCCGATGTCCCGCAGGTGGGCCAGGCGTCCCCGGTCGGCGGTGCGGGGATCGACCTCGATGGACACCTCGGCGTCGGGCGCCAATCGGAAGGTGCGTTGCAGGGCGGTCATCAGCCGCGCCAGTTCGGCGTCGCTCAGGAAGGTGGGCGAGCCGCCACCGAAGTGCATCTGGGACACGTTCATCGACTCGCCGAGAACCTGCTGGTGCAGCGCAATCTCCGCCTCAAGCACATCCAGATACTCGGCGCCACGCTCGTGGTGCTTGGTGATGATCTTGTTGCAGGCGCAGTAGTAGCACACCGACTCGCAAAAGGGGATGTGCACATACACGGACAGTGGCTTCTTGCCACCGACCTGCGCACCTTCGGCACGCTGCTGCAGGGCGCGCCGGTAGTCCTGCGCCGTGAAAGCCTCGACAAAGCGGTCGGCCGTCGGATAGGAGGTGTAGCGCGGACCGGGGACATCGAACCGCTGCAGCAGGTCCACCGGCAGAGTGCTGTCGGCGGCAATCGTGGCTTGTGACATGCCGGCATGGTGCCAAAGTGGCCCACGGATGGCTTGACCTGCCTCAAGTCCAAAGGTCTTGCCTGACTGAAGAATACCCGCACTCAACGAGGGCCATCATGTTCAGGACACGCGATTCGTCAGATGACATTGCACAGGAACTGGCTGGGTCGCGCGCCATAATGCGTGCGATGAGCGAATCCCCCAACCGGGTGCGGTGCGACACCTTCAAGGTCGCCTGCTCCAGCTGCAATCTGCGCGAGTTGTGTCTGCCTGTGGGTCTGGGCCGCCCTGACCTGGAGCGGCTTGATGCCCTGGTGGCCACGCGCCGCACGGTGGGCCGTGGCGACACCCTGTTCCGCTCCGGCGACCCTTTCCAGTCGCTGTATGCGGTCCGCACCGGCTTCTTCAAGACCTGCGTGTCCTCCGAGGACGGCCGCGACCAGGTCACCGGCTTCCAGATGGCTGGTGAACTGCTGGGCCTGGACGGCATCAGCGCCGACCGCCACACCTGCGACGCGGTGGCACTGGAGGACTCCCAGGTCTGCGTGATCCCCTACTCGCAGCTGGAGGACCTGTCGCGCGAGTTCACCGACCTGCAGCACCAGTTCCACAAGATCATGAGCCGCGAGATCGTGCGCGACCATGGTGTGATGCTGCTGCTGGGCAGCATGCGCGCCGAGGAGCGCCTGGCCGCCTTTCTGCTCAACCTGACCCAGCGCCTGCAGGCGCGCGGCTTCTCGGCCTCGTCGCTGATCCTGCGCATGACCCGCGAGGAGATCGGCAGCTATCTGGGCCTGAAGCTCGAAACCGTCAGCCGCACCTTCTCGAAGTTCCAGGACGAGGGTCTGCTTGAAGTGAAGCAGCGTCAGATCCGGATCATTGACCAGGCGGGCCTGCAGCAACTGGTCAACGGCACGCCGAGCTGATCGCAGCTCCTGCCCCCAGGAACAACAACGGCGCCACCAGGCGCCGTTGCTCTTTGGAAACCGACGACTGTCGTGTCAGCGCTCCGGCGTGGCCGCGTGATTGCGCGCCTGCACCGCCGGTGTCAGGGCGTCAGGTTCGGTCTTGCCACGTTGGCTGTCGGCCGTCTCGTCCCGGATCAGCACGGGGTCTTGCCCCTTGATGGCCACGTAGGCCGTGACCAGACTGGCCACCACCACCACCAGCGGTCCACCGATGACCAGCCAGAGCATCCGGTAGCGCCACCAGGGCAGCTTGGGTTCGGTGGCCTCTCGGGTCGGCGTTGTGGGCTCGTTCATGCCAGCAGTGCTCATCGCGGGATCAGGAAGGTCGACTTCTCGTGCAGCGTCGTGGCGGCCACATCGTCATGGGCCAGGCGCTCGATCGAGAACTGGATGGTATGCGCACCGGCCCCCGCCTGTTGGGCCGCCTCGAACGGCACCTGGGCACTGAGGGTGATCCAACGGGCCTCAGCGGGACCGACGTCCACCTGGGTCTGCCCCGTCACGACGATCTGGTCGAGGCCCGAGACGCCGATGCGGTAGCTCTGCGGCTTTTCGGCCGCGTTCATCACCTGAAGACGATAGACGTTCTCGACCTTGCCATCTTCGACAATGCGCGCCAGCGAAGCCCGGTCACGCACCACATCCACCCGGAAGGGCTCACGCAGCGCCAGACTGATGCCGAAAGCCACCAGGATCAGCAGCATGATGCCTGTGTAGACCAGCACACGCGGCCGGAAGATGCGTCGCAGCATCTGGCTGGCATTGAGGTGCTCGTGCAGGCCGTTCTGCGTGACGTAGCGGACCAGCCCGCGCGGATAGCCGAACTTGTCCATGATGCCATCGCAGACGTCGATGCAGGCCGCACAACCAATGCACTCGTACTGCAGGCCTTTTCGGATGTCGATGCCCGTGGGGCAGACCTGCACGCACAGGCCGCAATCGACACACGAACCCAGTCCCGCCTGCTTGACATCGACCTTCTTGGAGCGGGCGCCGCGCGGCTCACCACGCTCGGCGTCGTAGCTGATGATCAAGGTGTCCTTGTCAAACATCGCGCTCTGGAAGCGCGCGTACGGGCACATGTACTTGCAGACCTGCTCACGCATGTATCCGGCATTGCCATAGGTGGCAAAGCCGTAGAACAGCACCCAGAACCACTCCCAGGGGCCAAAGCCCAGGGTCATGGCCTCCGCGGCCAGCGTGCGGATCGGCGTGAAGTAGCCGACGAAGGTGAATCCGGTCCACAGGCCGAACAGGATCCAGACAACCTGCTTGGCTGTCTTGCGCCAAAGCTTGTCGAGGCTCCAGGCGGCCTCGTCGAGCTTCATGCGTTGGGCGCGATCGCCTTCGATCTCGCGCTCGAACCACATGTAGATCTCGGTGTACACCGTCTGCGGGCAGGCGTAGCCACACCACAGCCGGCCAGCCACGGCCGTGAACAGGAACAGCGCGTAGGCCGAGATCATCAGCAGCGCCGACAGGTAGATCAGGTCCTGCGGGTAGAGAACCAGTCCGCCGATGTAGAAGCGCCGCGCCACCAGGTCGAACAGAACCGCCTGACGGTCATTCCACTGCACCCAAGGCAGCAGATAAAAAAGGAGCTGGGTCGCCCAAACGAGCGCCCAGCGCCATTTGATGAACAGGCCGCTGACGGCCCGTGGATAGATCTTTCTGGTCTTCTGGTAGAGCGATACCACTTCCTCAACCGAGTCGCCGTCCGGCGTCTTGGGGGAGTGTGGGTTGGCGTTGTCGGCTTTGATAGGGGTAGGGGTATCGCTCATGCCATCAATTTAACTCACTGCGCAGCCACCTTCGTGCTCTGGGACAAATTCCAGACGTAGGCGGTCAGCACCTTCAGCTGCTCGGGCGTGAAACGCGCACCCTGCGGCGGCATCACGTTGGTCTTGCCATTGTTGATCATGGCGACAACCGCCGCTTCGCCCCAGCCGTGCAGCCAGATCTTGTCGGTCAGATTCGGTGCACCCAGCGCAGTCATGCCCTTGCCGTCGGCACCATGGCAAGCCGCACAGGCTGCGAACTTCTCCTTGCCAACCTGCGCCGCCACGGAGTTGTGTGCACCACCGGACAGGCTCAACACGTAGTTGGCGACCGCCTTCACGTCCTCGGCTGTGCCGACCGCGGCTGCCATCGGGGGCATGACGCCCTGCCGACCTTCCACGATCACCTTCTCGATGTAGGCCGGACTGCCGTCACCACCCAGCCAGTCGCTGTCCGCCAGGTTGGGGAAGGACTTGCTGCCGCGGGCGTCGGAGCCGTGGCATTGGGCGCAGTTGTTGACGAACAGGCGCTCACCGATGGCCATGGCCTTGGTGTTCTTGGCCAGCGCCTCGGGGGCCTGGCCATTGAACTCGGCATAGACCACCTTCATCGCCTCGGCCGCCTTGTCCTGCTCGGTCTGCCATTGGCCCGCCGAGGACCACTTCAGGCCACCCTGGGCCGAGCCGAAGCCCGGATAGAGCGCCAGATAGGCAATCGAGAAGATCACCGTGATCAGGAACAGACCCATCCACCAGCGCGGCAGCGGGTTGTTCAGCTCACGCAGATCACCGTCCCAGGTGTGGCCGGTGCTGTTGTCGTCGGCCATCGGGCGGTGCTTGCTCGCGCCAATCAGCACGGCCAGGCAGAACACCAGGCCGCCTGCGACGATGGCCACCACATAGAGCGACCAGAACGAACTCACAAAATCACTCATTACTTTCTCCTTGGTGTCGGCGGCCGCGAGCGACCGCCGCGCACGTCATTGCCGTTCGGGGGACGGAGGGTCTGCGACATCGGGATCGAGAAAGGGCAGCTGCGCCGCCTCCTCGAAAGCACTCTGGCGCTTGCGCTGCCAGGTCCAGACCATCAGTGCCACGAACAGCACCAGCGCCAGGACCGTCACCGCGCTGCGGTAGGCGTTGATGTCGAATTCCATCAGTCCCTCCGGTGATTACTTGCGAGCGGTGCCCAGCACCTGCAGGTACGCAATGACGGCGTCGATCTCGGTCTTGCCCTTGACCTCGTCGCCAGCCTTGGCGATCTCGTCATCGGTGTAGGGCACGCCGACCATGCGCAGCGCCTTCATCTTGGGCGCCAGCTCGGCCGGGTTCAGCGTCGTCTTCTCCAGCCAGGGGTAGGACGGCATGTTCGACTCCGGAACCACGTCACGCGGGTTGTTCAGGTGAACACGGTGCCACTCGTCGGAGTAGCGGCCGCCTACGCGGTGCAGGTCCGGACCGGTGCGCTTGGAGCCCCACTGGAACGGATGGTCATAGACGAACTCGCCGGCCACCGAGTACGGGCCATAGCGCAGCGTCTCGGCGCGGAAAGGACGCACCATCTGCGAGTGGCAGTTGTAGCAGCCCTCGCGGATGTAGACGTCCCGACCCGCCAGCTGCAGCGCGGTGTAGGGCTTCAGACCCTCGACCGGCTGGGTCGTCGAGCGCTGGAAGAACAGCGGCACGATTTCCACCAGGCCACCGAACGCGACGGTGACCAGGATCAGCACGATCATCAGGAAGTTGCTGGTCTCGATCTTCTCGTGACCTGTCGGCTTGTGACTAGCCATGTTGTTTCTCCTTCTTCCGGGCTCAGGCGTGGGCAGCGACGGCAGGCACCGGCACTGCAACGGCCTTGCCGTTGGCCATCGTCATCACGACGTTCCAGAGCATGATGATCATGCCACCCAGGTAGAGCACGCCACCCAGCACACGCATCACGTAGAACGGATAGGTCGCCTTGACGCTCTCGACGAAGCTGTAGACCAGCGTGCCGTCGGGGTTGACCGCGCGCCACATCAGACCCTGCATCACACCGGCAATCCACATCGCAGCGATGTAGAGCACGATGCCGATGGTGGCGATCCAGAAGTGCAACTCGATCGCCTTGGTGCTGTACATCGCCTTGCGGCCGAACATGCGCGGGATCAGGTGATACAGGCAGCCGATCGAGACCAGGCCCACCCAGCCCAGGGCACCGGAGTGCACATGGCCGACGGTCCAGTCCGTGTAGTGCGACAGGGCGTTGACGGTCTTGATCGACATCATCGGACCTTCGAAGGTCGACATGCCGTAGAACGACAGCGAGACGATCAGGAACTTCAGGATCGGGTCGTCACGCAGCTTGTGCCACGCACCCGACAGGGTCATGATGCCGTTGATCATGCCGCCCCAGGACGGTGCCAGCAGGATCAGCGAGAAGATCATGCCGATCGACTGGGTCCAGTCGGGCAGCGCGGTGTAGTGCAGGTGGTGAGGGCCCGCCCACATGTACGTGAAGATCAGCGCCCAGAAGTGCACGATCGACAGGCGGTACGAGTACACCGGACGCTCGGCCTGCTTGGGGATGTAGTAGTACATCATGCCCAGGAAGGCGGCCGTCAGGAAGAAGCCCACGGCGTTGTGGCCGTACCACCATTGCACCATGGCGTCCTGCACGCCGGCATAGGCCGAGTAGCTCTTCGTCAGCGTGACCGGGATCTCGGCACTGTTGACGATGTGCAGCAGGGCCACAGCGATGATGAAGGCGCCGAAGAACCAGTTCGCCACATAGATGTGGCGCACCTTGCGGATGCCGACCGTACCGAAGAAGACGATGGCGTAGGCGACCCAGGTGACGGCGATCAGGATGTCGATCGGCCACTCCAGTTCAGCGTACTCCTTGCCGGTGGTGATGCCCAGCGGCAGCGTGATCACGGCGAGCACGATGGTCAGGTTCCAGCCCAGGAAGGTGAACCAGGCCAGGCCCGGTGCAAAGAGCCGGGTCTGGCAGGTGCGCTGGACCACGTGGTAGCTGGTGGCAAAGAGCACCGAGCCACCGAAGGCGAAGATCACCGCATTGGTATGCAGCGGTCGCAGGCGGCCGTAGCTGAGCCACGGAATGCCGTTGATCAGTTCAGGCCAGGCGAGCTGGGACGCGACGATGACGCCAACCAGCATGCCGACGATGCCGTACACGACGGAAAGGACAGCAAACCATCGGACGACTCCGTCTTCATAGACCGGTTGCCCCGGTGCGGAACTATTTGCCATTGAAGGCCTCCTTCTTCTTGAGACTCAAAGGGACTCAGGTAACCCTAGGATCAGGATTGTTTTGTAAGCGGCAACGCAGCCGCTTGATCGGCATCAACCGGGGTGACCTCGTGTTGCAGGATCCGCTCACCTTCGCGGTCCAGATCGTCGAACTGCCCCCGATTCAGCGCCCAGGCGAAAACGCCAATGATGCCGAGCACCAGAACAGCCGAAAGCGGAATGAGCAACCACATGACTTCCATGACCGTCCTCGTCAGCGCGCCAGCCGCAGTGAGTTGCCGACCACCAGCAGCGAGCTGAGGGCCATGCCCAGGCCAGCAGCCCAGGGCGGCAGGTAACCCGCCAGGGCCAGCGGAATGCAGGCGGCGTTGTAGATCGCCGCCCAGATCAGGTTCTGACGAACGATGCCAATCGCCTTCTGCGACAGGGCCCTGGCTGCCACCAGATCGGCCAATCGGTTGGAGGACACCACGGCGTCGGCATGCACACGTGACACCAGCGCCCCATGGCCCATCGCGAAGGACACATCGGCGCGGGCCAGCACTGGCGCGTCGTTGACACCATCGCCGACCATGCCACACACCTGCCCGGCGGCTTGCGCCTGCGACACCGCAGCCAGTTTGTCAGCGGGCGAGGCGCCGCCGCGCGCCATGTCCAGGCCCAGGGCCGTGCCAACGCTGAGCGCGCGCGCGGGGTCGTCGCCCGACAGCAGCGCCACCTTCACTCCGCCGGCCTGGAGGGCGCGCACCGCCTCTCGGGCATCGGGACGCAGCCGCTCTTCGAAGCCAAAGCGCCACTCGACCCGCCCCACCGGGCCGAAGCAGACCTCCTGGCCCTGGGCAGGGGCAGTGGCCTCGGCCAGAACCCAGGCGCGCGAGCCCAGGCGCCAGACCTGCCCCATCGGATCCATGGCCTGCAGGCCCTGCCCGACTTCTTCCCGCACACCTGACCAGGCGAAAGCCTCGGCACTGCCAACCGCCCGAGGATCGCTGGCCAGGGCCTGCGCCAGGGGGTGCGAGGACCAGCGCGCCAGCGCCAGGGCAGCCTGCTGCGCCTGCACCTCGGCACCATCGCCGGCCAGGCGCTCGGTGCTGACCCACTGCGGGCGGTCCTCGGTCAGCGTGCCGGTCTTGTCCATGAACAGGCAATCGATGCGGGCCAGTGACTCCAGGGCATCCAGGCGCTGAACCATCACGCCACGCCGCGCCAGCGCACCCGTGGCTGCCACCAGCGCCGAAGGCGCGGCGAGCGACAGGGCACAGGGGCAGGTGACGATCAGCACCGACACCATCACCCACAGCGCACGGTCGGGATCGATCACGCTCCACACCGCCGCCGCACCCAGGGCCAGCAACAGCACCACCCAGAGAAAGGGACCTGCCCAGGCATCGGCCCAGCGCGCCAGGGCTGGCCGCTGGCTGAGTGCGTCGCGCATCATCGTGACGATGGCCTGGTAGCGCGTGTCGGCACCCACCCGCTCGACCCGCATCACCACCGGCCCACCAAGGTTCACACTGCCGCCGACCAGCTCATCGCCGGGCCGGTGCAGTACGGGCACCGACTCGCCGCTGAGCAGCGACTCATCGGCTTGCGTCGTCCCCACCTCCAGCCGGCCGTCGGCCGGGAACGCGGCGCCCAGCGGCACGCGCACGCGGTCGCCGGGCTGCAGACGCTGGACGCTGACCCGCTCGACCTCACCGTCGGCACGCAGTCGCAGCGCCGTCTCGGGCATGCCGGCCAGTGACTGCTCCAGTGCCTCGGCCGCCCGGTGGCGGGCAGTCATCTCGAGAAACCGCCCCGCCAGCAGGAAGCTGATGAACATGGTGAACGAGTCGAAGTAGACCTCATGCCCGAACACGCCCTGCGGATCGAAGGTGGCACCAGAACTGGCCACGAAGGTCACCAGCAGCCCCAGCGCCACCGGCACATCCATGCTGATGCGCCGGGCGCGCACCGCATGCCAGGCGTTGCGCAGCATCGGCCCGGCCGAGAACAACAGCACCGGCAGCGACACCAGCCAGCAGCCCCAGTTGAGCAGCTGGCGCAGGTCTGGCTCGATCTGGTTGCCACTGGCCACATAGCTGGGAGTGGCGAACATCATCACCTGCATCGCGCAGAAACTGGCCACAAACAGGCGCCACAAGGCCTGGCGACGCTCGCGTCGGCGCAACTCGCGGGCCGGTGCCGCGGCATCGGGTACCGCGTCATAGCCGGCACCCCGCACGGCCCGGACCAGCTCGGAGACCCGGGTGCGAGACGGATCCCAGCGCACCTGGGCGCGCTGGCCTGCCGCATTGACCTGCGCATCCAGCACGCCATCGACCTGCTGCAAGGCCGCCTCGATCGTTCCCGCGCAGGCCGCGCAGTACATGCCAGACACCAGGAACGCCGACTCCGCCAGTCGCCCCTCCTGCCCGTCGATGAAACGCGTGAAGGCGCGCTGCTCGACGGGGTCATCCAGCACGTCCAGTTCGGCGTTGGAACCCGGAGCGGGCTCGGCGAGTGCAGAGGGCAAGGTCACGACAGCGAGGGATCGGAGCGAAACGGTGTCAGGCGCAGAGCGCCAGCCAGCGGTTCACGGGCGCACGATAATCTAACGTCACGCCCTCTATTCAACATGATCAAGATCAAGCGATCGACCCTACCTCTGCGTTTCTGGGCCTGCCTGGTCCTGGGTACGCTGGTCACTGCGGCTTCGGCGCAACAGCCACAGCAGTTGCCGACGGTCAACCTGGGCGCCGGCATGCACAACATCGTCGCCCAGGTCGCGCGCACCGAGGAACAACGCGCCACAGGACTGATGTACCGGCGCGACATGCCCTCCCATGAAGGCATGGTCTTCGTGTTCGAGCGTCCGGCCACCCAGTGCTTCTGGATGCGCAACACTTTGATCCCGCTGTCGACCGCCTTTGTCGACGATGACGGCACGATCGTCAACATCGAGGACATGACCCCGATGACCGAGAACTCGCACTGCTCGAGGAAACCCGTGCGCTTCGTCCTGGAGATGAACCAGGGCTGGTTCGCCAAGCGCGGCTTCAAGGCGGGCAGCCGCCTGCGTGGCCCGCTGTTCAAGACGCCCTGAGGGCTGAAACGGCCCAGGCCGGCACAAGGCCGGCATGGGCGGCATCATTGGCGCGGGCGATCAGGCGAAGTTCGCTTCGGCAAAAGACCAGTTGACCAGCGAGTTCAGGAAGGTCTCGACGAACTTCGGGCGCAGGTTGCGGAAGTCGACGTAGTAGGCGTGCTCCCACACGTCGATCGTCAGCAGTGCCTTGTCGCCCGTGGTCAGCGGTGTGCCGGCGGCGCCCATGTTGACGATGTCGACCGAACCATCGGCCTTCTTGACCAGCCAGGTCCAGCCCGAGCCGAAATTGCCCACGGCGCTCTTGGCGAAGGCGTCCTTGAAGGCGGCGTAGGAACCCCACTTGGCGTTGATGGCCGCGGCCAGGGCACCCGTGGGCTCGCCGCCGCCGTCCTTCTTCAGGCAGTTCCAGAAGAAGGTGTGGTTCCAGATCTGGGCCGCATTGTTGTAGATGCCCCCCGACGACTTCCTGACGATGTCCTCCAGGCTGGCGTTCTCGAACTCGGTGCCCGGGATCAGGTTGTTGAGGTTGGTCACGTAGGCGTTGTGGTGCTTGCCGTGGTGAAACTCCAGCGTCTCGCGGCTCATGTGCGGGGCCAGGTCGTCAAGACCGAAAGGCAGCGCAGGCAGGGTGTGGGTCGTCATGGCATCTCCTTGATGGGGGTGGGCGGCCCGGCACCGCAGCACGGCGGGTACCTGGGACTGATCGTTGGATTGTAGGCAGGCCCTGAGGCCCAGACCGCCATGGGGTCAAGCGTTCAGCGCGGTGCACCAGCCGGGTGCTCGACACGCATGCCCACTTCGCCGTCGGCCCAGACGGCCCGCAGGGCCTGGCCCTGTGTCAGGCCGCCGGCCCGAAGCACCGCCTGGCCGGCCTCATCGGTGACCCATGCATAGCCGCGTTCGAGCACGCGCCGCGGATCGAGCGCCGCCAACCGGGCCGAGCGCTCGGTCAGGCCTGAGCGTCGTGAGTCGGTGGCCTGCTCCATTGCCCGCAGCAGGCGCCGCTGACGTCGCTCCAGCGCCTCGATGGCCTCACGCCGGACATGGCCCATCGCGGCCTGCAGTCGATCCGCCCGGCGGTCCAGGGACAGCCGCTGCAGGCTGAGCGCCTGCGCCGGACGGTGCAGCTTCAACGCAAGCAGGTCCAGCCGTTGGCTGTGGCGGTCCATTTCACGCTGCACCTGGCGCTGCAGCCCCTGCGCCCGCGAGGCCAATGCGGCCCGCAGCTCATCCGCCGCGTCTGCCGCCTGCTCGGCCGCCGCCGTGGGCGTGGCGGCACGGTGATCGGCGGCCAGATCAGCCAGCGTCACGTCGCTCTCATGGCCGACACCGCAGATGACCGGCAGGCGCGACGCCACGATCGCGCGCACCACCCGCTCGTCATTGAACGCCCACAGGTCCTCGAGCGAGCCGCCGCCCCGGCACAGCAGGACAACGTCGGCCTGCGGGTCGGCTGCAGCCATGGCCAGCGCCTGGACCAGCGCCTGGGGCGCGTCAACGCCCTGCACCAGGCTGGGCACCAGGTGGATCTGCACATGGGGCGCCCGCCGAGCCAGCGTCGTGACCACATCATGCAACGCCGCCCCGGCGCTCGAGGTCACCAGCGCCACGCAGCGTGGGTAGCGCGGCAGTGGACGCTTGCGCGAGGCGTCGAACAAGCCCAGCGCCTCCAGGCGCGCCTTCAGCCGCAGAAACTCTTCGTAGAGCGAGCCGGCCCCGACCAGTGACATGGCCTCGACCACCATCTGCAACTCGCCGCGCGCTTCGTACACCGCCAGACGGCCGCGCAGCTCCACCTGTTGTCCATCGCGCGGCGCGAAGCCCAGCAGCGAGGCCGCACGGCGGAACATGGCACAGCGAAGAGCGGCTGCCTGGCCGCTGGCGTCCTTCAGCGTGAAGTAGCAATGACCGCTGCCCGCCCGGGTGAAGCCACTGAGCTCGCCACGCACGCTGACCGACGCGAACCGCGCCGACAAGGCATCGCCCACAGCCAGTAGCAGTGCGCCGACGCTCCAGGCACGGCTGTCGCGCTCACCGATCATGGCCAGAGAACGCCCGGAAGGCCCTGCCCTTCGGTCCATAATCGCGCGTTCATCGAGAAGGACCGTGTCAGGGACTGCATGCTGTCGATCATACAAGCCGCCGGCTGGCCGATCTGGCCACTGATCCTGTGTTCCGTGGCCGCACTGGCCCTGGTGTTCGAGCGCCTGTCGGCGCTGCGCCGCTCGCGCATCGCGCCCGACGGCCTGGTCGACGAGGTGATCGGCGTGACCCGGCAATCGATGCCCACCGCCGACATGCTGGCCAAGCTGGCCGACAACTCGCTGCTGGGCTCGGTGCTGGCGGCCGGCGTCAAGGTCGTGGCGCTTGAGCCGCGCTGCCCCGAGGAGCAGATCCGCGAGGCCTTCGAAAGCGCGGGGCGGGCGGCGGCGCACCAGTTGGAGCGCTACCTCAACGCCCTGGCCACCATCGCTTCGGCAGCGCCGCTGCTGGGCCTGCTGGGCACGGTGATCGGCATGATTGAGATCTTCGGCTCCCAGGGGGGCAGCGGCAGCAACCCGGCGCAACTGGCTCATGGCATCTCGGTGGCGCTGTACAACACCGCCTTTGGCCTGATCGTGGCCATTCCCTCGCTGATCGCGCATCGCTTCTTCCGCGGCCGCGTCAACGAGTCGCTGCATGAGATGGAGCAAGGCGCCGAGCGGCTGCTGCACCACCTGCGCCGCCTGCCGGTGCGCCAGTTCTGAGGCGGGCGATGAACTTCCGTCGCCCCACCAGCGAGGAACCGGAGATCAACCTGATCCCGTTCATCGATGTCTTGCTGGTGATCCTGATCTTTCTGATGCTGTCG
Source organism: Burkholderiales bacterium (assembly GCA_017302485.1). Classification (GTDB taxonomy): domain Bacteria; phylum Pseudomonadota; class Gammaproteobacteria; order Burkholderiales; family Burkholderiaceae_C; genus Ideonella. The sequence continues at coordinate 23,239 of JAFLDI010000013.1, forward strand.
ACCACCTACTCGAAGTTCACCGAGTTGCAGGTCACGCTGCCGGTGGCTGACGCCGATGCCACGCGCGAGCGGCCGGCCGAGATCATCGTTGGCGTCACCGCCGACGGCCGCTATGCGCTGGATGGCCAGTTGGTCGAAGGACGCAGCGTCGATGTGCTGGGCGCCGCCTTGCGTGCCGCGGCCCTGCAGCGCAAGGACCCATTCCTGATCATCTCGGCCGACGCTGCTGCGGCCCATCAGTCGGTGATCAATGTGCTGGATGCGGCGCGCCGCGCTGGCTTGTCGCGCATCACCTTCGCGGCGCAGAACAGCAGCAACGCCCCCGAGCGGTGAGCGGCCTCGGCAGCGCCCTGCAGCGCCTCTGGTGGCGCCCCTCACCTGGGCTGATGGGGTGGCTGTTGTGGCCCGTGGCTGCGCTGTTGCAGTTGGTGGCCGGCCTTCAGCGCTGGCATGGCCGGCGCAACGCGCGGCGACTGCCGGTGCCGGTGCTCGTGGCAAATTTAACTTTGACTTTACTTACGTTAATACAGACGACACCCTGTATTATTATCAACCAAGTATAAATTTTTTGGATTCGATTAAAACCACCACTCAACTTCCTATAAAGTTTGAATATTCGGTTT
>JAFLDI010000130.1 GCA_017302485.1 Burkholderiales bacterium
TCAAGGTGCCCGATATTCGTTTTCACCGAACCCACCAACACCCGGCTGTTCGTCTGTCCATCATCAAGTACCGCATGCAAAGAAGCCATCTCGATTGGGTCGCCAAGCGGCGTACCTGTGCCATGCGGTGCCTCATGGCCGCTGGCGGGGAAGAGGCGTCGGATGACGACGAAGAACACCGGCACCATCAGCACCGCCAGCACGGTGGCGGTGATCATGCCGCCCATCACGCCGGTGCCGATGGCGCGCTGGCTGGCCGAGCCGGCGCCGCTGGCGATGGCCAGCGGCAGCACGCCCAGGATGAAGGCGAACGAGGTCATCAGGATCGGGCGGAAGCGCAGGTGGCAGGCCTCCAGCGTGGCCTCGATCAGGCCCTTGCCCTCGGCCATCAGGTCCTTGGCGAACTCGATGATCAGGATCGCGTTCTTCGCCGACAGGCCGATGATGGTGATCAGGCCGACCTTGAAGTACACATCATTGGGCATGCCGCGCAGCCACACGCCGGTGAGCGAGCCCAGCACGCCCAGCGGCACCACCAGCAGCACCGCCACCGGGATGCTCCAGCTCTCATACAAGGCTGAGAGGCACAGGAACACCGCCAGCATCGAGAAGGCCAGCAAGATGGTGGCCTGGGCGCCAGAGAGCTTCTCCTCGCGCGACTGACCCGTCCACTCGAAGCCGAAGCCCGGCGGCAGCTGGCCGGCCAGGCGCTCCATCTCGGCCATCGCGTCGCCGGTGGAATAGCCCGGCGCCGCGTCGCCGCCGATCTTCATCGCCGGGTAGCCGTTGTAGCGCACGGTCTGCGCTGGTCCGGTGACCCAGCGGGTGCGGGCGAAGGCCGACAGCGGGACCTGCTGGCCCTTGTTGTTGGGCACGAACAGGCGCAGCACGTCCTCGGGCTGCATGCGTGCCGAGGCTTCGGCCTGCACGATCACCCGCTGCAGGCGGCCGCCATTGGGGAAGTCGTTGACGTAGGCCGAGCCCAGCGCCACCGCCAGCGTGTTGCCGATGGTGTCGAAGGACACGCCCAGCGCCGCGGCGCGCTCGCGGTCGATGTCAAGCTGCAGCTGTGGCCCGTCTTCCAGGCCGTCCGGGCGCACGCCCTGCAGCACCTTGCTCTGCGAGGCCATGCCCAGCAGCTGGTTGCGCGCCGCCAGCAGCGCCTCGTGGCCGTTGCCGCCACGGTCCTGCAAGCGGAAGTTGAAGCCGGTGGCGGTGCCCAGCTCGGGGATGGGCGGCGGCGACAGCGGGAAGATGAAGGCGTCGCGGATGTTGCCCATGAAGTAGCCGAAGGCGCGGCCGGCCAGCGCCTGCGCACTGTGCTGCGGACCGCTGCGCTCCTCCCAGGGCTTGAGTGGCACGAACACCAGCGCCGCGTTCTGGCCCGAGCCCGAGAAGCTGAAGCCCAGCACGCTGACCACCTTGTCGACCTCGGACTGCTGCTGGAAGAAGTTTTCGACCTGCTTGATCACCTCCAGCGTGCGCCCCTGGGCCGCACCCGGCGGCAGCTGCACGTTGACGATCAGGTAGCCCTGGTCCTCGTTGGGCAGGAAGGAGGTGGGCAGTTGGCGATACATCAGCGCCACCGCGGCGATGATCGCGGCATAGATGACCAGGAAGCGGCCGGCACGCGGCAGCACCTTGGCGATCATGCCCTCGTAGGTCTTGGCGGTGCGCTTGAAGCTGCGGTTGAACCAGCCGAAGAAGCCTTTCTTCTCGTGGTGGTCGGCCGGCACCGGCTTGAGCAGGGTGGCGCACAGCGCCGGTGTCAGCGACAGGGCCATGAAGGCCGAGAACAGCATCGAGGCCACCATCGCCAGCGAGAACTGGCGGTAGATGTTGCCCACCGAGCCGCTGAAGAAGGCCATCGGCACGAAGACCGAAACCAGCACCACGGTGATGCCGATGATGGCGCCGGTGATCTGGCCCATGGCCTTGATCGTGGCCTCGCGCGGGCCCAGGCCCTCCTCGGCCATGATGCGCTCGACGTTCTCCACCACGACGATCGCGTCATCGACCAGGATGCCGATCGCCAGCACCATGCCGAACAGCGTGAGCACGTTGATCGAGAAGCCCAGCGCCAGCATCACCGCGAAGGTGCCGGTCAGCGCCACGGGCACGACGATGGTGGGGATCAGCGTGTAGCGGATGTTCTGCAGAAACACCAGCATCACCACGAACACCAGCGCGATCGCCTCGATCAGCGTCTTGACCACCTCCTGGATCGAGATGCGCACGAACTTGGAGGAGTCGTAGGGGATGTCGTAGCTGACGCCTTCGGGCATGCCGGCCTTGAGCTCGGCCATGCGCTCCTTGACGGCGGTGGCGGTGGCCAGCGCGTTGCCGGTGGGCGAGAGCTGGATGCCGATGCCCGAGGCGTCCTTGCCATTCAGGCGCGAGCGGCTGGCATAGGCCTGAGCGCCCAGTTCCATGCGGGCCACGTCACGCAGGTGCACGCTGGAGCCGTCGGTGTTGGCGCGCAGCTGGATGGCACCGAACTGCTCGGCGGTGGCCAACTGGCCGTTGACGTTGATCGTGGCGTAGATCGTCTGCGCGCCGGCGTGGGGCAGCGCACCGATGGTGCCGGCCGACACCTGGGCGTTCTGGGCACGGATGGCGGTCACCACATCGGTGGGCGACAGGCCATAGCCCTGCAGCTTGGCCGGGTCGATCCACACCCGCATCGCGCGCTCGGTACCGAACAGCTGGGCCTGGCCGACGCCCGGGATGCGCAGCAGTTCGGGCTGGATGTTGCGCGCCGCGTAGTCGCCCAGGGCCACCGGGTCATAGGCCGGGTTGGTGGAGGTCAGCGAAACGAACAGCAGGAAGTTCGAGCGCGCCTTGTCGACACGCACCCCCTGCTGGGTGACCACCGCTGGCAGGCGCGGCGTGGCGCGCGAGAGGCGGTTCTGCACCTCGATCTGCGCGATCGCCACATCGGTGCCGGGCTCGAAGGTGGCCGTGATGCTGCCCGAGCCGTTGGCATCGGCCGAGGACTCCATGTAGATCAGGCCCGGCGCGCCGTTGAGCTCCTGCTCGATGACCGACAGCACCGAGTCTTCCAGCACCTGCGCCGAGGCGCCCGGGTAGGCGGCACCGATGACGATGGCCGGCGGCGCCACGGTGGGGTACTGCGCCACCGGCAGGCGGGTGATGGCCGCGGCGCCGATCACCACCACGAACAGGGCGATGACCCAGGCGAAGATCGGCCGGTCGATGAAGAAGCGCGAGTTCATGCGTGGACCCCTGCGCTCAGCGGCTGGCGGCCGAGGCCGGTGCCGACGCTGCCGCCGCCGACGCCGAGCCGGCCGGGCTCCACGGCACCGGCTTGACCGGGGCCTTGGGGCGGATCTTCTGGAAGCCGTCGACGATCACCTGCTCGCCGCCCTGCAGGCCGCCAGTCACCACCCACTGGGCGCCGCGCGAGCCGCCCAGTTGCACCGGCCTGACGCCCACCTGGCCGTCGGCGCCGACGACCATCACGGTGTCGCCGGCCGCGCTGCGCTGCACCGCCTGCTGCGGCAGCAGGAAGGCATGGTCGGTGGACGCCTGCTCGATGCGGACCTTGACGTACAACCCCGGCAGCAGCTGGCCCTTGGGGTTGGGCAGCTCGGCGCGCAGGCTGACCTGGCCGCTGGTGGGGTCGACCGTCAGGTCGCTGAACAGCAGCTTGCCGGCCAGGGGGTACTCGCTGCCATCCTCGAGCAGCACCTTGACGGCACTGGAGCCGCTGGCACGCAGCGCGCCGCTGTCGAAGGCGCGCTTGAGGCGCAGTGCCTCGGCCGCCGGCTGCGTGAAGTTGACGTAGAGCGTGTCGACCTGTTGCACGGTGGCCATTAGCGTGGCCTCGGCCTGGCTGACCAGTTGGCCCTCGCTGACCGTGGCACGGCCGATGCGGCCGCTGATCGGTGCGCGGACCTGCGCGTACTCGACATTCAGCGCGGCCTGCTGGCGGGCGGCGCGGGCGGCCGCCAGGTCGGCCTGGGCCTGCTTGTGGGTGGTCTGGGTGGCGATCCACTCCTGCTGGCTGATCGCCTTGGCCTCGACCAGCGGACGATTGCGCTCCAGCGTGGCCTGGGCGTTGGCCAGCGCGGCCTCGGCCTTGGCCTCGGTGGCGCGGGCGCTGTCGAGCGCGGCCTGGTAGGGCGCGGCGTCGATCTGGAACAGGCTCTGGCCGGCCTTGACCGCGCCGCCCTCGGTGAACAGACGCTTCTGGACCACGCCGGTCACGCGGGCGCGGACCTGGGCCGTGCGCACGGCCTCCAGGCGGCCGGGGAGTTCGGTGGACAGGCCCAGGGCCTGCTGAGTGGCGGTGACCACGCCGACCTGGGCGGGCGGCATCTGCCCGCCACCGGGCGGGGTGCCACCGGAACCGCCGCAGGCCGCCAGCGCGGCGACCAGCAGGGTCAGGGCAACGCGGGGCCATGCACGGCCTAGGGCGTGGGAGGTCAGGGCTTGGGCGGTGGTGGGCATCGGGGGCTTTCCACGGAATCAACAGGAGGCCGCCCGGCCGGGCTGCGGCGGGCGGCTTGCACGAAGGGGCTCAGTATACATACAATCGTGTATGTATGTTCCATGACAGGTCCAGCCGGCGGGGTAATTGCCTGCGCTTGACCATCACGCTGATTCTTCTATGGTTCGAAAGTCCAAGGCCGACGCACTCGCGACCCGCCAGCAACTGCTGGATGCGGCCGAGCAGGTCTTTCTGTCGCAAGGCGTGGCAGGCACCTCGCTGCAGCAGGTAGCCGTCGCCGCGGGCCTGACGCGCGGGGCGATCTACTGGCACTTCCAGGACAAGGCCGACCTGTTCACCGCGATGATGGACCGTGTGACCCTGCCCTGCGAATGCGCGATGGACCAGGCCCGCGGTGCCACGCCCGGCGATCCGGTGGCCACGCTGCAGGCGATGGCCATGGCGCCGCTGCGCGCACTGGCCGGCCAGGCGCAGATGCAGCGGGTCTTCCGCATCGCGATGCACCTGACCGAGTACACCGGCGAGCTGGCCCCGGTGGGAGAACGCCACCGCCTCGCGGTGGCCGGCTTCGTCGCCGACCTGCAGCAGCCCTGCTCGGTGCTGAGCCGGGACGCCCACGGCGCCGCGCTGGGCCTGTTCAGCCTGATTGACGGCCTGATGCGCCAGTGGACGATGGATCCGTCGGCGTTCGATCTGGTGGCGGTGGGGGAGCGCTCGGTGGCGGCGTACGTGGCCGGTCTGGCCGCTACAGCATCACCGCCAGCCGCTCCAGCAGGATCACCGCGAAGAAGCCCAGCCCGGCCAGCACGGTCCACTTGACGACCACCAGGCCGCGCCAGCGCCAGCGCGGGTCACGGGTGGCGATGTAGGCGGCAAAGCACAGCAGGCCGCTGAGCAGCAGCAGGCCGAAGACCAGGCGGAAGATCAGCATCGCCTCTGCCCTGCCCTCACCACGCCGGGGCCAGCTCAGCAAAGCCGCGTGGCGCCTGCGCCGTATCGTCGAAGCTCACCAGCTCCCAGGCCTCGGGGTCGGCCAGCAGCGTGCGCAGCAGCTTGTTGTTCAGCGCATGACCGCCCTTGAACGACGAGTAAGCAGCCAGCAGCGTGTGGCCGGCCACATAGAGGTCACCGATGGCATCGAGGATCTTGTGCTTGGCGAACTCGTCGTCATAGCGCAGGCCGTCGGCATTGAGCACGCGGTAGTCGTCGATGACGATGGCGTTGTCCATGCTGCCGCCCAGGGTCAGGCCGCGCGAGCGCATGGCTTCGACATCGCGCGTGAAGCCAAAGGTGCGGGCACGGGCGATCTCGCGGGCGTAGGTGCCGCTGCCCATGTCGAACACCACCTGCTGGCCGGTGGCGTCCAGCGCCGGGTGATTGAATTCGATCTGGAAGCTCAGCTTGAAGCCGTGAAAGGGCTCCAGCCGCGCCCACATCAGCCGCGCGCCCTCGCCTTCGCGCACCTCGACCGCCTTCTTGACCCGCAGGAACTTCTTGGGCGCGTTCTGCAGCGCGATGCCGGCGCTTTGCAGCAGAAAGACGAAGCTGGCCGAGGAGCCATCGAGGATGGGCACCTCGTCGGCGGTGATGTCGATGTAGAGGTTGTCCAGTCCCAGGCCGCAGCAGGCCGACATCAGGTGCTCGATGGTCTGCACCTTGGGGCCGCCAGGGTCGCCGCCGGGCGAGATCGTGCTGGCCATTCGGGTGTCGCTGACCGAATCGAAGCGCACCGGGATGTCGACCGGCACCGGCAGGTCGACACGGCGAAAAACGATGCCGGTGTCCGGCGCAGCGGGGCGCAGCGTCAACTCGACGCGCTGGCCGCTGTGCAGGCCCACGCCGACGGCGCGGGTGATGGTCTTGAGGCTGCGTTGCTGAAGCATGGTCGGGGGCGATTGTCGGTCAAGCCGGCATTCCGCGCTGGAGTGGCAGGTCCAGCGTCACCCGCGTCCCCTGGCCGGGCATGCTGTCGACCTGCAGCGCACCACCCAGCCGGGAGGCCCGCTGCACCAGGTGGCGCAGACCGCGACCACTGGGCGCGCTGCCGGTGTCGAAGCCGACCCCATCGTCCTCGATCAGGACCTGCACGGTACTGCCCTGCAACGTGGTGGCCAGGCGGATGCGGCGCGCCTGGGCATGCTTGAGCACGTTCGTCAGAACCTCCTGGACCATGCGCAGCACCTGCAAGGCATCGGGCGGCGCCAGCCAGGGCAGCGGCGGCAGGTCCTGCACGTCCCACTGCATGTCCAGCCCGGCACTCTCCAGCCGGCGGCCCAGGCGATGTCGCAAGGACGCCAGCAGCGTCACCAGATCATGGCCGATCGGCTCCAGCGAGTCGATCACCAGGCGCAGGTCATCGACACACTCGCGCAGCAGATCGGCCACCGCCGGCGCATCCAGCCGGCCCTGCTCGACCAGCACCAGTGAGGACATCAGTGTCGAGCCCAGACCATCGTGCATGTCGCGCATCAGGCGCTGGCGCTCCAGCAGCAGCGCCTGCTCGCGTTCGACCACGCGCAGCCGCTCGTGGTTGGCGCGCAGTTCGGCCTCGCGCGCCGCCAGCCGGGCCTCCAGGCCGGAGTTGACGCGTTCCACCTCTCGGATCGCCATCGAGTAGCGCACCTGCACCGCGTACAGGAAGGCCAGGAACAGGACATAGGACGCATAGGGCAGCAGGTAGATCGATTCCGGCGAGACCCCACCCGAGACCAGCAGCAGGTCATGCACGCCGAAGGCCTCGGTCAGCCACAGGCTGGCGGTGATCACCCGGAACTCCCGGCTGCCCCCGGTCCAGGCCATCCAGCTCAGCCGCAGCAGCACCACCGCCCCGACCAGCGCGTTGATCTGGTGCAGCTGCACCAGCGTGCGCACCGGCGAGGCCTCGATCGGCATGGCCAGCACCGACATCAGCGCAACGAACCCCAACAGCCCCCGCTCCAGCCAGGGCGCGCGCCGGGCATCGAAACGCAGCGCGAACAGATAGACCAGCACCATCACCCAGGACAGCGAGGCATTGGTCATCCACCAGAACCAGTCATAGGCCACCCGGTCCTCGGGCATGTCCACGTAGTAGTGCAGGTTGCGCAGCGCCCAGACCAGCGAAGAGCCGAAGAACAGCAGGTAGGCCTGCTCGCGCCGCCGCCCCAGCCAGAACAGCAGCGCGAACAGGCCCAGCGACAGGAAGGTCAGGCTGCCCACGGGTGGCGCCACCTGCTGCAGCACGTGGCGGCTGCCGGACCGCTCGGACAGCTCGGTGCGCGGGCCGATCCACAGGCGGGAGATCCGTGTCTCGGCGCCGTCGTAGTGGATCAGGCCCACCGCCAGGGTCAGGCGGCTGCCCGGCGGCGGCGCCGGCCCCAGGTCCACCAAGATCGGCCGGTTCCACTGTTCGCGCCACTGATCGGTGCCATCCCAGCGCAGTCGCCACTGGCTGCCGTCGTGGGCAATGACCTGCACGGCCGCACCCACCGCGCGGGGCAGGTACAGCGCCAGCGGCCCCTGGCTGCCGGCAGGCACCACATGGTCGATGCGCAGCCAGTCGACCACCAGCGGCCGGCCAGGCGCGGCTGCACGCACGGTGTCGCGCACCTCATGGCGAGGCAGGGAGAACGGCGACCAGGCGCTGCCATCGCCAGGCGCGGGCGCCTGCACCACGCCCCCCGGGTCGGCCGGGCCCTGGTAG
>JAFLDI010000131.1 GCA_017302485.1 Burkholderiales bacterium
CCTGGCCCAGGCCCAGCACGGCGGCGATCAGGAACAGGGCGAAGCCGCCCCCGCGCAGCTGCAGGTCGCGCCGCGCGCGCGGCAGACCGGCGCGGGTGTTGAGCCACAGCAGGGCGATCAGCAACAGCAGCCAGCCGAACACACCGGGCGTGCCCAGCGCGATCAGCGTACTGCTCAGCGAGGCGCCGTTCACACCCGCTCAGTGACCCAGCCAGCCACCGAGGCCAGCGCGGCCGGCAGGCCGCTGGCATCCGTGCCGCCCGCCATGGCCAGGTCGGGCTTGCCGCCGCCCTTGCCACCCACCTGCTGGGCGACGAAGTTGACCAGCTCGCCGGCCTTGAGCTTGCCCACGGTGTCGGCGGTGACACCGGCAGCCAGCTGCACCTTGGCGCCGTCCACGCTGGCCAGCACGATGGCCGCGGTCTTGAGCTTGTTCTTCAGCTGGTCCAGGGTGTTGCGCAGCGTGGCGGCGTCGGCGCCGTCCAGCGTGGCAGCCAGCACCTTCAGGCCCTTGATGTCCACGGCCTGGGCGACCAGCTCGTCGCCCTGGCTGGAGGCCAGCTTGCCCTTGAGTGCGGCAATGTCCTTCTCCAGCGCACGCACCTGCTCCTGCAGGCTGGCGATGCGCCCCGGCAGCTCGGCCGGTGCGGCCTTCAGCGCGCCGGCAGCGGCATTGACGGTGTTCTCCAGGCCCTGCAGATAGGCCAGCGCGTTGTCGCCGGTCACGGCTTCCACGCGGCGTATGCCGGCGGCCACGCCGCCCTCGGCCACGATCTTGAACAGGCCGATGTCACCGGTGGCCTGGACGTGCGTGCCGCCGCACAGCTCCTTGCTGGAGCCGATGCTCAGCACCCGCACGGTCTCGCCGTACTTCTCGCCGAAAAGCATCATCGCGCCGCTCTTCTGCGCATCGTCCAGCGCCATCACCTGGGCCTTGGCGGCGGCGTTGGCCAGGATCTCGGCGTTGACGATCACCTCGACACGGCGGATCTCGTCGGCCGTCATCGGCTGGGTGTGGGCGAAGTCGAAGCGGGTGCGCTCGGGCGTGACCAGCGAGCCCTTCTGCTGCACATGGCCGCCCAGCACCTCGCGCAGCGCCTTGTGCATCAGATGGGTGGCGCTGTGGTTGCGCACGGTCTTGGCGCGCAGCTCGGCGTTGACCTTGGCGGTGAACACGTCACCCACCTGGACTGAGCCCTCGGCGATGTGGCCCTGGTGGCCGAAGACATCGGCCTGGATCTTGAAGGTGTCGGCCACCTCGACCTTGGTGCTGGCGTTGCGCAGCTCGCCCGCATCGCCGCACTGGCCGCCGCTTTCGGCGTAGAAGGGGGTGTGGTCGAGCACGATGACCGCGTCATCGCCCGCCTTGGCGCTGGCCACCGGCGAGCCGTCCACATAGACCGCCACCACCTTGGACGTCTCGCACATGAGGTGCTCGTAGCCGTGGAAGGCGGTGGCCACGCCGCTGTACTCCAGGCCCTGCGCCATCTTGAACTTGCCCGCCGCGCGAGCCTGCTCGCGCTGGCGGTTCATCGCCGCCTCGAAGCCGGCCTGGTCCACGGTGTAGCCGCGCTCGCGGCAGACGTCGCCGGTCAGGTCCACCGGGAAGCCGAAGGTGTCGTGCAGCTTGAAGGCGGTCTCGCCGTCCAGCACGGTGCCGCCGACCATGCCCAGCGCCTCCAGCGCAGCGTCGAGGATCTCCATGCCGCGGTCGATGGTCTGGAAGAAGCGCTCCTCTTCCTGCTTGAGCACCGCAAAGACGCGGTCGGCGTGGGTGCGCAGCTCGGGATAGGCCTCGCCCATCTCGGCGGCCAGCGGGTGCACCAGGGTGTGGAAGAAGGGCACGCGGGCACCCAGCTTGTAGCCATGGCGGATCGCGCGGCGGGCAATGCGGCGCAGCACGAAGCCGCGGCCGGCGTTGCCGGGGATCACGCCGTCGGCCACGGTGAAGGCGCAGGTGCGGATGTGGTCGGCGATGACTTTCAGGCTGGGGCTGGCAGCGTCGCAACCGCCCTCGGTCCGGTGGGGCGTCGCAAAGTCGACCGCGTGCTTGGAGGCGGCCAGCAAGGCCACGAACAGGTCGATCTCGTAGTTGCTGTGCACATGCTGCAGCACCGCGGTGATGCGCTCCAGGCCCATGCCGGTATCGACACTGGGCTTGGGCAGCGGATGCATCACGCCGTCTTCGGTGCGGTTGAACTGCATGAAGACGTTGTTCCAGATCTCGATGTAGCGGTCACCGTCTTCATCGGGGCTGCCCGGCGGGCCGCCGGCCACGTCGGGGCCGTGGTCGTAGAAGATCTCGGTGCAGGGGCCGCAGGGGCCGGTGTCGCCCATCATCCAGAAGTTGTCGGACATGTAGCGGCCGCCCTTGTTGTCGCCGATGCGCACGATGCGCTCGGCGGGCACGCCCACCTGCTTGTTCCAGATCTCGTAGGCCTCGTCGTCCTCGGCGTAGACGGTGACCCACAGCTTGTCGGGCGGCAGCTTGAAGTGGCCGGTGAGCAGTTCCCAGGCGTAAGCGATCGCGTCCTTCTTGAAGTAATCGCCGAAACTGAAGTTACCCAGCATCTCGAAGAAGGTGTGGTGCCGTGCGGTGTAGCCCACGTTGTCGAGGTCGTTGTGCTTGCCGCCGGCGCGGATGCACTTCTGGCTGGTGGTGGCGCGGCTGTAGGGCCGCTTGTCAAAGCCCAGGAACACGTCCTTGAACTGGTTCATGCCTGCGTTGGTGAACAGCAGGGTCGGGTCGTCGCCGGGAATGACCGGGCTGGAGGCCACGATCTGGTGGCCCTTGGACTCGAAGAACTTCAGGAAGGTGTGACGGATCTCGGAGGCTTTCATCCGGGACTTTCGGTGTGCGGATCGGGGCCCGGCCACGGAGTCGCAGCCCTGTGGAATGCCGGGGTGAAGACGAAGCCCTTGATTATAGAAGTGCGCCCCTGGAGGCCCCGCCACCCCTCGTCCACGTGCAACCACGCGGTTGCCCATTCGAACGAGTTGTAACGCGTTTCGCTGGGTCGCGTTGTTACATTCTGGCCGCCAGCTGACGGGATCAGCCGGCACCCGGACCCACCCACGAGAAGGACACCGCATGAGACCGCGTCAGAGCGAGCTCCGGCCGCTGCTTTGCCTGAATCTCAGCGCCCCCTGCGGGAGCCCGCGGTGAATCTGCTGGCTGCCCTGCCCCGCCTGGTGCGCCGCCCGTCGCCTGCGCCGCTGCAGCCCGCACCAGGCTGGCACCGACGTGAAGCCGCGATCATGGGCACCGCGATCAGCGCCGAACTCTGGGCCGACAGTCCCTCGGAAGGCGAGGCCGCACTGGACGCGGTGTTCGACGAGATGTACCGCATCGACCGCCTGATGAGCCCGCACAAGCCGGCCTCGGAGCTGTCGCGCATCAACCGCGAAGCGGCGCACCATGCCGTGCCGCTGAGCGCCGAGATGGCCGGCCTGTTGGCACGGGCGCTGGACTTCTCGGCCCGCACCGCAGGCGCCTTCGACATCAGCTTCGCCGCCATCGGCCAGCTCTACGACTACCGCAGCGGCTCGGTGCCACCGCCCCACCTGGTGGCCGCCGCGCGTGGTCTGGTGGACTGGCGCGAGCTGCACCTGGACCGACGTGCCGGCACGCTGCGCTTCGGTCGCGCCGGCATGCGCATCGACCTGGGCGGCATCGCCAAGGGCCACGCGGTGGACAACGCGGTGACGCTGCTGCGCCAGCGCGGCATCCGGCACGCGATGGTGGCAGCCGGGGGCGACAGCCACCTGCTGGGCGACCGCCGCGGCCGCCCCTGGCAGCTGGGCATCGCCCATCCGCGCCGCAAGGGCGACAAGGTCGCGGTACTGCCGCTGCAGGACACCGCCGTGTCCACTTCGGGTGATTACGAACGCGGCTTTGAGCGCGGCGGCGTGCGCCATCACCACCTGATCGATCCGCGCACCGGCGAGTCGGCGCGCAGCGCCACCAGCGTCACCGTGCTGGCGAGCGATGGCGTCACCGCCGAGGCGCTGTCGAAGATGCTGTTCATCCATGGGCCCCGACGGGGCTTCGCGATGCTCGAGGACTGGCCAGGCGTCGATGCCGTGCTGGTCGATGCGCAGGGCGTGCTGCACGCCAGCGCCGGTTTCAACGGGAGCCGAACATGATCCACCGAATCTCACCTGTTGCAGGCCTGGCCCTGCTCGGCATCGCCGCGGCGTTGCTGGCCGCATGCTCCGGCGGCGGCAGCAGCGACAGCGTGATCGTCGAAGGCGACATCCCCATCGCCTATGTCAAGCGCGCCGACACGCTGAACCTCAACCCCACCGATGGCGGCGGCTTCGCCGAGGGCGGTGACCTGATGCTGCGCGAGACCTCCTCGCCCAGCGCCCCCGAGCACAACCTGACCGCCGCTTTCACCCAGGGCCGCGGCGATGCCTCGGACCCCGAGGTCTCGTACGACGGCAAGAAGCTGATTTTCTCGATGCGCTGCCCCAGCAGCAACAGCGCCCGGATCGACGGCCTGCCGGCCTGCACCGGCCGCTGGAACATCTGGGAGTACGACATGACGGCGGGCCTGACGAAGGGCACGTTCCGCCGCCTGACCGCCTCGGTCGAGGCCGATGACGTCGACCCGGTCTACCTGCCCGGTGGCCGCGGCGTGGTCTTCAGCAGCAACCGCCAGACAGCCTCCTACGCCAACCAGGCGCTGGGCCGCAGCTACTACGCGCTGGATGAGTACGAGCGCCAGCGCGTCTTCAACCTGCACACCATGGATGCCGATGGCGCGGCCATCACGCAGATCTCGTTCAACCAGAGCCACGACCGCAACCCGGTGATCCGCCCCAACGGCGACGTGATGTTCTCGCGCTGGGACCACGTGGCCGACCGCAACCACTTCAAGGTCTTCCGCGTCAAGCCCGACGGCACCGACCTCTTCGTGCTGTACGGCTCGCACAGCGAAGGCAACACCTTTCTGAACCCGCGCGACATGGACCCGAAGGGCGCCTACGCCGGCCAGATCACCTCCGACCTGATGCCGCTGCAGCGCACCCACGAGGGCGGCGCGCTGGTGCGGGTGGATGTGGCCAACTACTCCGAGCAGAACACCCCGGCCCACAACGAAGTGCCCACCGAGGGCGGCCAGGTGGCCATGACCGACAAGACGCTGAACGCCGAGCGCGGCTTCTCGCGCTATGGCCGCGCCACCACACCCTACCCGCTGTGGGACGGCACCGACCGCATCCTGGTGGCCTGGAAGCCCTGCGAGGTGCACCGCGGCACTGATGTGGTGGCCTGCGCCACCCTGAGCGAGGAAGAGATCGCCCGTCTGGGCGATGACGAGCGCACGATCGAGCAGCGCGAGGCTGACGAGTTGCAGGACAACGTGCGCCCGCACTACGCGATCTACATGTTCAACCCCAGGCAGCAGACCTGGTTGAACGTGGCCTCGCCGCCGGCGGGCTTCATGTACACCGATCCGATCGCCCTGGTCGCCCGCGCCGAGCCCAAGGTGGTCGAGCCCACCAACCTGGACGCCGACCTGGCCGCGCGGAAGCTGGGGCTGCTGGAAGTGCGCAGCGTCTACGACACCGACGGCCTGGGCCGCATGGGCGATGCCGTGCTGGCTCCGGTGGACACCGCCGGCGCCTGCAGCGAGCCCATCCCCAAGACCACGCCCACCGACAAGGCCGACACCCGTGCCCGGGTGGCCCACCTGCTGCGCATGAAGGATCCGGCCGACAGCGCCTACCTGTGCAGCCCGGCGCGCTTCATCCGCGTGATGCGGGCGGTGGCGCCGCCCTCGGGCTCGATCGGCCTGCGCCACGCGATCGGCGAGACCAACTTCGAGCCGCAGCAGATCCTGGGCTATGCGCCGATCGAGCCCGACGGCTCGTTCAAGCTGCGCGTGCCGGCCGACACGCCGATCGGCCTGGCCGTGGTGGATGCCGAGGGCCGCGCCTTCCAGACCCACACCAACTGGATCCAGGTGCGCCCGGGCGAGCGCCGTACCTGCGACGGCTGCCACAGCCCGCGGCGAGGCGGCGCACTCAACTCGGGTGCCGTGGTCGACACCGTGCCAGCGGCGTGGCGCAGCGCGATGAGCACCGGTCGTCTGTCCGGCGAGACCATGGCCTCCACGCGCACCCGGATCGATCCGACGGCGCTGCAACTGGCCACCGACCTGCTGTCGCAGGATGTCTGGGCTGACACCAGCCGCCCAGGCGTGCAGGCCCGACCCAGTGTGGCGCTGCGCTACACCGGCAACGCCGCGGCGGCCAATGACCTGGCGACCACCGTGCCGCAAGAGGGCGTGATCAACTACCCTGAGCACATCCAGCCGCTGTGGACGCGCGACCGTGGCACCAACACCTGCACCCGCTGCCATGGCGCTGGCGCCTCGCTGGACCTGAGTGCCACCATCGCCGGCACCGGTCGGCTGCTCAGCTACGAGTCACTGCTGGTGGGTGCGCCGGTGATCGACCCGGTCACCGGTCTGCCAGTGACCCGTCTGGTCGAAGGCGTGCCTGAGGTGGTGCGCGAACCGGCGCTGGTGGAGACCGGCGCCAGCGAAGGCGACGCGATCGGCCTGGCACGCAAGAGCCGGCTGATGGAGCTGCTCAGCGGCCACACGCTGATGGCCAGCGCCGAGACCCGCACCATCTACCCTGCGCCCGCCCACAACCACAGCAGCCTGCTCAACGCGGCTGAGAAGCGCCTGGTGGCCGAGTGGATCGACCTGGGTGGCAAGTACTACAACGACCCCTTCGACGCCAAGGCCCAGGTGCGCGAGGTGCGCACGCTGAGCCAGCAGACCTTCACCGCGAAGGTGCTGCCGGTGTTGAGCAGCACCTGTGCCACCGCCTGCCACATGGGCGTGGGCAGCGGCCGCGGCAACGACTTCCGCCGCAACCGCTTCGTACTGACCGGCGACCCCGAAGGCGACTACAACGTGACGCTGTCGATGGTCACCAACACCTGCCAGCCCGCACTCAACCCGCTGCTGTCCCAGCCCTCGACGCGTCCACACCCCAGCGGCGCCACCGGCCAGACCCGCGCCCCGCTGCCGGTGGGCAGCGCCGGCTACCAGGCCATCTACCAATGGATCGCCAGCGGATGCCCCATCCCATGAGAGCCCACGTCCCTGCCCTGCTTGCCGCACTGCTCGTCGGCTGCGGCGGCGCCACCGACATCGACAACCCCGACGGGTCGCGCAGCGACGTCGCCCCGCGGGCCGTCCTGCGGTCCGTGCTCGACCAGTACGACGCCGAGGCCATCGTCCCCGTGTGCGGGCCGGAGCTGGAGTTCTACTTCGCCCAGCGCACCGATGACGGCTGGTCCCGACTGCTCAACAAGACCGGCCGCGTGTACACCACCGGAGCGCAGGTCGATCCCGACGGCCACTACCTGCACCTCCTGCGGATGGTCGACCGGCTCAACATCGGCGCCTTCGCCGGCAACCACGAGTTCTGCCCCTCGCAGTACGAGATCAACCTGTGGCACAGCGAGGCCATGGACGCCGCCGACCGCACCTTCATGTTCAAGACCGCCGTGAAGGACGTGTGCGCCTCCCGGGGGATCCTCGGCACCTTCCTCGGCAAGCCGTGGAACGACGAGGGCGGCAGCGGCTTCCACCTCCACTTCTCCGTGACCGATCGGTCCGGCGTGAACCTCATGGGGACGCCGGACGGGGAGCTGTCGGCGACGGCGCTCCACATGATCGCCGGGGTCATCGAGCACGCCCCCGCCCTGGCGGCGTTCACCAATCCCACTGTCAACGCGTTCAAGCGCCTCGGCCCCGACACGCTTGCGCCCTACCGCTCCAACTGGGGCTACGACAACCGCTCGACGATGATCCGCATCCCCCCGGAGCGCGGGGCCGGCACCCGACTGGAGCTGCGCATCGGCGACGGCACGGCCAACCCCTACATCGTCATGGCCGCCGTCCTCGCCGCAGCCCTGGACGGCATCCGCCGTAAGGCCGAGCCGCCGCCCGCGGCGTCCGGCTGGGCCTACGAGGACGAGGACCGCCCGGTCCTGCCGATGACGCTCAGGGAGGCTCTTGACGCCCTCGCGGCCGACGAGCCGCTGCGCGACCTGCTCAGCGGCGAGTTCATCGACGTGTTCACGACGATGAAGCGCGACGAGGTCG
>JAFLDI010000132.1 GCA_017302485.1 Burkholderiales bacterium
CGCTGCCGCGCGGCGGCGGCGTCCAGGCCGGGTGGACGCGGTAGTCGTAGTAGATCGAGCGACGCGGCGCGGTGTCGGGCTGGTGCATGGCCGTTGATTTGGTTGTACGCGCAACCATTGTTGCCACCGCCCCACCCCATCAACAATGGGGTTTTCGATAGTTGAGCGCACAACCATTGATCCTTATCGTTGCAGGCGCAACATAAAGTGTGCTGACGATTCAGTCGCACCACGCCCCCTGGTCCACCTGTCTGGAGACAACGATGATGATCCGCCTTGGCGCCCTCGCCTGTGCCGCTGCCACCCTGCTGATGGGCGCACTGCCCGCGCAGGCCCAGGTCACGACGATCAAGTTCTCGCACTTCCTGGCCCCCAACTCGAACTTCCACAAGAACGTGGCCGAGCCCTGGTGCGCCAACATCGAGAAGGACTCGGGCGGCAAGCTCAAGTGCCAGATCTACCCGGCGCTGCAGCTGGGCGGCACGCCGCCGCAGCTGGCCGACCAGGTCAAGAACGGCGTGGCCGATGTGGTCTGGACCTCACCGAGCTACTCCACCGGCCGCTTCCCGCGCACCGAGGCGCTGGAGCTGCCCTTCTCGCTGCCGCCGGGCGGCCTGGCCGGCTCCAAGGCCATGTGGGAGTACTACCAGAAGCACGGCCAGGAGGACTTCAAGGACTTCAAGGTGCTGGCCATCTTCAGCGCCTCCAATGTGGTGATGAGCACCGCCAGCAAGCCCATCCTGACGGTGGACGGCTTCAAAGGCGTGAAGCTGCGCAGCCCCTCGCGCTTCTCCTCGCTGTTCCTGACCGCGCTGGGCGGCACGCCGGTGAACATGCCGATCGCGCAGGTGACCGAGTCGGTCAGCAAGGGCGTGATCGACGGCGCGATGGCCCCGTGGGAAGTGCTGCCCGCCACCAAGATCGACGAGGTCACGAAGTACCACATGGAAGGCCAGCCCAACCAGCCCGGCTTCACCCAGACCCCGATGGCCGTGCTGATGAACAAGGCCAAGTTCGAGAGCCTGCCGGCTGACCTGAAGGCGGTGATCGACAAGCACAGCGGCACCGCGCTGGTCGAGCTGACCGGCAAGGTCTGGGACAGCGGCAACGACGAGGCCCGCAAGAAGATGACCGCCCAGGGCAACAAGGTGCTGGTGATCAAGGACGCCGACTACGCCGCGATGAAGTCCGCCGCCGCCAGCGTGGAGGCGGATTGGATCAAGCAGGCCTCCGCCAAGGGCCTGGACGGCAAGAAGCTGGCCGCCGAGGTGCACGCCATCGGCGCCAGGCACATGGGCAAGTAAGCCGGCCGCGGCCCGCTCCGTCCCCTTGCCGCGTGCCCGCACCGGGCGCCGCGAGGGGCTTTCTCATCCCTGAAAGGTCTGCCCATGAAACCCGCCCACCTGCTGGCCGCGCTCCCGCTGGCGCTGGCTGCCGCCACCGCCGGCGCCCAGGTCACGACGATCAAGTTCTCGCACTTCCTGCCGTCCACCGGCAACTTCCAGCGCTTCATCGCCGAGCCCTGGTGCGCCAGCATCGAGAAGGACTCGGGCGGCAAGCTCAAGTGCCAGATCTACCCGTCGCTGCAGCTGGGCGGCACGCCCGCGCAGCTGATCGACCAGGTCAAGAACGGTGTGGCCGATGTCATCTGGACCTCGCCGTCGTTTGCCACCGGCCGCTTCCCGCGCACCGAGGCGCTGGAGCTGCCCTTCACGATGCCGCCGCAAGGCCTGGCCGGCTCGAAGGCGATGTGGGAGTACTACCTGAAGAACGGGCAGGACGACTTCAAGGACTTCAAGGTGCTGGCCATCTTCAGCGCCTCCAACGTGGTGATCAGCACCGCCAGCAAGCCGGTGCTGACGGTCGACGGCTTCAAGGGTCTGAAGCTGCGCAGTCCGTCGCGCTTCTCGTCACTGTTCCTGCAGTCGCTGGGCGCCACGCCGGTCAATCTGCCGGTGGCGGCCATCACCGAATCGATCAGCAAGGGCGTGATCGACGGCGCGATGGCGCCTTGGGAGATCCTGCCGACCACCAAGGTCGACGAGGTCACCAAGTACCACATGGAAGGCCTGCCCAACCAGCCCGGCTTCACGCAGACGCCGATGGCGATCCTGATGAACAAGCAGAAGTACGAGTCGCTGCCGGCGGAAGTCAAGGCCGCCATCGACAAGAACAGCGGCCAGGTGCTGTCCGAGCTGGCCGGCTCGGTCTGGGACCAGGGCAACGACGCCGCGCGCAAGAAGATGACCGCCCAGGGCAACCGCGTGCTGGTGATCAAGCCCGAGGACTATGCGGCGATGCAGAAGGCTTCGGCCGGCGTCGAGGCCGAATGGATCCAGCAGGCCACGGCCAAGGGTCTCAATGGCAAGCAGCTGGCCGCCGAGGCGCGCGCCATCGGCGCCAAGTACCTGCCCAAGTGAGCCCCTGCCATGGCTGAACTCGTTCCGGACGACGTCCATGTCGAGACACCGCCCAAGGGCGGCCTGCTCGGCCTGCTGAGCACTGTGGTGACCTGGTGGGCGATGGCTGGCGGCGCGGTCTTCTGCGCGCTGGTGCTGATGTCCATCGTCTCGATCGTCGGACGCAAGCTCTTCGCGTCGCCGATCCAGGGCGACATGGAGGTGCTGATGATGGGCGCAGCCATCGGCTCGGCCGCCTTCCTGCCGGTGTGCGAGCTGCACGACCACCACATCAAGGTCGACGCCCTGACCACCTGGATGAGCGAGCGCGCCCGCGCCGCGCTGGATGTGCTGGGGCACGGCCTGCTGCTGCTGGCCGCCGTGCTGCTGACCTGGCGCACCGGCATCTACGTGGAGGAAGCCAAGGAGAGCATGGAGGTGTCGCCGCTGCTGCTGATCCCGATCTGGTGGTGCGTGCTGCTGATCGTGCCCAGCTTCGTGCTGCTGGCGCTCACCGCGCTGCACCGGACCATGCATTCCCTCAACATCGCCATGGGAGTCAAGGCATGAGCGGCATGGCGATCGGGCTGTCGATCTTTGCGGGGCTGATGGCCCTGCTGGCGATCCGCGTGCATGTGGGCGTGGGCATGCTGATCGGCGGCGCGGCGGGCTTCCTGGCGATGAACGCCGGCGACCCGAACGCGCTGCTGTTCACGATGAACCACCTGGCCTATGCGCGCTTCTCGAACTACGACCTGGCGGTGATTCCGCTGTTCATCCTGATGGGCCAGTTCGCCACGCATGGCGGGCTGAGCAAGGCGCTGTTCCGCTTCGCCGCGGCCTTCCTGGGCCACTGGAAGGGCGGCCTGGCGATGGCGGCCACCGGCGCCTGCGCGGGCTTTGGCGCGATCTGCGGTTCGTCCTTGGCCACCGCCGCCACGATGGCCCAGGTGGCGCTGCCCGAGCTGCGCCGCCACGGCTACTCGGGTCGGCTGTCCACCGGCACGCTGGCCGCGGCCGGCACGCTGGGCATCATGATTCCGCCGTCGGTGCCGCTGGTGATCTACGCGGTGCTGACGCAGGAGTCGATCGGCAAGCTCTTCGTCGCGGCCATGATCCCGGGCCTCATCGCGATGGTCGGCTACATGGTGGTGATCCGCATCCTGGTGACGCTGAACCCGCAGGCCGGCCCGGCCGGCGACCGGGCCAGCTGGCCGGAGCGACTGGCCGCCACGGTGGCGGTGCTGCCGGTGATGTTCGTCTTCGTGGTGGTGATCGTCGGCATCTACGGCGGCTGGGCCAATCCCACCGAGGCCGCCTCGATCGGTGCCGCCGCCTGCGGCGCGCTGGCCATCATCAAGGGCGGCATGCGCTGGACCGGCATCAAGGCCAGCCTGATCGGCACCGCCCACGCCACCGCGATGATCTTCCTGGTGCTGCTGGGTGCTGACCTGCTCAACTCCGGCCTGGCCATCACCCAATTGCCCACCGAGCTGGCCGACTGGGTCAAGAACAGCGGGCTGCCGCCGCTGCTGGTGCTGGTGGCGATCCTGGTGGTCTATGTGCTGCTGGGCTGCGTGATGGACTCGCTGGCGATGATCCTGCTGACCATCCCGATCTTCTATCCGATGATCATGGGCCTGGACTTCTACGGCATGTCGGCGGGTGACAAGTCGGTGTGGTTCGGCATCCTCGCGCTGATGGTGGTCGAGGTCGGCCTGGTGCACCCGCCCGTGGGCATGAACCTGTTCATCATCCAGAAGATGGCCAAGGACGTGCCCTACCTGGAAACCGCCAAGGGGGTGATGCCCTTCCTGGCCTCGGACTTCATCCGCATCGGCTTCCTGGTGGCCTTCCCGGCGCTGTCGCTGTGGCTGGTCCACACCATGGCGGGCTGACAAGCGCATGGGCAACAGCCGCTTCAAGCGCAGCTACGGGAACCTGCCCACGCTGGACCGGTTCCTGACCTACCGGTTGCACATGCTGCACAAGCTGAGCGACCGCAGCAGCCATGAGCTCTACCTCAAGGAAAGCGGCCTGGGCCTGGGCGAGGCGCGCTGCCTGGCCGCGGTGGGCTCCTTCGATGCGCTGTCGGTCAACCGCCTGGCCTTCGAGGCCAACCTGGACAAGGGCCAGGCCTCCCGGGCCGCGCAGTCGCTGGTCGATCAGGGACTGGTCAGCAAGAGCGCCAGCGAGAACGACGCCCGCAGCGTGGACCTCAAGCTCACCGAGGCCGGCCGCCAGCGCTGGACCCAGGTGATGGACCTGATCAACCGGCGCAACCACGAGATCTTCGGTTGCCTGAGCCTGGAGGAGCGCCGCCAGTTGGGCGATTTCTTCGACCGCCTGATCGACCACGCCCGCGGACTGGACCAGCCACGGGAGTGAGGCGCCCATCGGCGACAATCCGCCGGTGATGTATGCCCTGTTTGATGACGCCGGCAAGTTCCTCGCCGGCCGCGTGATGTCCGAGGCCGACAGTTCGATGCAGATCGAGCTGGATTCGGGCAAGCGCGTCAAGGTGAAGACCGCCAATGTGCTGCTGCGCTTCGACAAGCCGCAGCCGGCCGAGCTGCTGTCCTCTGCGCAAGCCCAGGCCGCCGGCATCGACCTCGACCTGGCCTGGGAGTTCGCCCCCGAGGGCGAGTTCGGCTTTGCCGATCTGGCGCGCGACTATTTCTCGGCCAGCGCCGGGCCCGAGCTGCAGGCCGGCATGCTGTTCAGGCTGTTTGAGGCGCCGCACTACTTCCGCCGCGCCGGCAAGGGCCAGTTCAAGAAGGCCCCCGAGGACACCGTCAAGGCCGCGCTGCTGGCCATCGAGCGCAAGGCCCAGCAGGCCGCGCAGATCGAGGCCTGGGCCAGCGAGCTGGCCGCCGGCCAGTGCCCGGCACCAATCGCCGAGCAGCTCTACCGCATCCTGTTCCGTCCCGACAAGAACGCCCCGGAGTACAAGGCCGTGGTCGAGGCCGCGCGCCGCAGCCAGCGCGCCCCGCTGGACCTGCTGAAGGACGCCGGCGCGATCACCAGCCCCTACCAGTTCCACTGGCGGCGCTTCCTCTTCGAGCAGTTTCCCAAGGGCCATGGCTTCCCGCCGCTGGAGGCGCCGCAGATCCAGGACAAGCTGCCGCTGGCCGCGGTGCAGGCCTTCTCGATCGACGACTCGCAGACCACCGAGATCGACGACGCGCTGTCCGTCACCGGCCTGGGCAGCGGCAGCGTGGTGCTGGGCATCCACATCGCCGCGCCGGGCCTGGCGATCACGCCCGATTCGGCGGTCGACAAGGTGGCGCGCGAGCGCCTGTCCACCGTCTACATGCCGGGCTGGAAGATCACCATGCTGCCCGATGCCGTGGTGCAGGCCTACACGCTGGACGAGGGCCGCGACTGCCCCGCGGTCAGCCTGTACGTGACCCTGGACGAGGCCACGCTGGCCGTCACCGCCACCGAGACCCGGCTGGAGCGCGTGCCGATCGCCGCCAACCTGCGCCACGACCAGCTCGACGAGGTCATCACCGAGGCCAGCCTGACAGGCGAAGCGCTGGCCGAGTACCCGTTCGCCCCCGAGCTGGCCTTCTGTTTCCGTCTGGCGCGCCACCTGAAGGCGGCGCGCGAGGTGGTGCGCGGCAAGCCCGAGCTGTTCAACCGCCCCGATTACAGCTTCAAGCTCGACGGCCCGGGCACCGAGCCGCAGGGCGACGAGACGGTGCGCATCACCGAGCGCCGCCGCGGCGCGCCGCTGGACCTGGTGGTGTCCGAAGCGATGATCCTGGCCAACAGCACCTGGGGCGGCTGGCTGGCCGAGCTGGGCGTGCCCGGCATCTACCGCAGCCAGGCCAGCCTGGCGCCGGGCGTCAAGGTGCGCATGGGCACCAAACCGGCGCCGCACGCCGGCATGGGTGTGGCGCAGTACACCTGGGCCACCTCGCCGCTGCGCCGCTACACCGACCTGGTCAACCAGTGGCAGATCATCGCCTGCGCGCGCCATGGCCGCACCGCGGCACTGGCCGCGCCCTTCAAGCCCAAGGACGCCACACTGTTCTCGGTGATCTCGGCCTTCGACGGCGCCTACTCGGCCTACAACGGCTTCCAGCAGGCGATCGAGCGCTTCTGGACGATGCGCTGGCTGGCGCAGAACGGTGTCACCGAGCTGGACGCGGCGGTGATGAAGGACGGCCTGGTGCGCGCCGAGACGCTGCCCCTGGTCTTCAAGGCCCTGGGCTGCGAGCCCCTGGCGCGCGGCACCCGCGTGCGTGTGCGGGTGACCGGCCTGGATCTGCTGACATTGGACGTGCATGCCAGCCTGCTGGCCCGCCTGGACGACACCACCGCCGGCAGCGATGACGCCGATGACGGCGACGAGGACGAGGCCCCCGCTGCCAGCCTGTCGCTGGCCATTGACGTGGCGGACGCCGAGCCGCCCACTGCAGCCTCCTGAGACCGATGCGGCGCATCGACCTGCCTGCCTGGACGCGGCGCCTGAGCACGCTGCAGTGGGCGCTGCTGTTCTCGGTGGCGGTACACGCGGTGCTGCTGACCGTGCGCTTCGTCGATCCGGAGGGCTTCAACCGGATCTTCCAGGACACGCCGCTGGAAGTCATCCTGGTCAACGCCCGCTCCGACGAGAAGCCGCTGAAGGCCCAGGCCATCGCCCAGGCCAACCTGGCTGGCGGTGGCGAGGCCGAGCTGGGACGCGCCACCACGCCGCTGCCGCCATCGGCCTTCCAACAGCCGGGCGATGACCTGGAAGAGACGCGCCGCCAGGTCAGCCAGATGCAGGACATCCAGCAGCAGTTGCTGGCACAGATCCGCCGCGAGATCGCCCTGCTGCCGCCGCCCGACCCCAGCAAGCCCGCCACCTCGCCCGAAGAGGAGCAGCGCGAGGAGCGCCGCCGCCAGATGCTGCGCATGCTCGCCGAGATCGAGAAGCGCATCAACGAGGAGAACGCCCGGCCCAAGAAGCGCTACATCAGCCCGGCCACGCGCGAGGAGGTCTACGCGATCTACTACGACAACCTGCGCCGGCGCATCGAGGACCGCGGCACCCGCGACTTTCCCGAGCTGGCAGGCCGCAAGCTCTATGGCGAGCTGACGATGAACATCACCATCGACGCCACCGGCCGCGTGATCGAGGCCGAGATCGTGCGGCCCGCCAAGTCGGCGGTGCTCAACCGCCGCGCGCTGGCCATCGTCCATGCCGCTGGTCCCTTCGGTCCGTTCAGCGAGCCGATGCGCCGCCAGGCCGACCAGATCGTCGTGACCTCGCGCTTTCGCTTCACCCGCAGCGAGG
Organism: Burkholderiales bacterium; assembly: GCA_017302485.1. Lineage (GTDB taxonomy): Bacteria > Pseudomonadota > Gammaproteobacteria > Burkholderiales > Burkholderiaceae_C > Ideonella. The sequence goes on from JAFLDI010000132.1 coordinate 7,687, forward strand.
GGCTCGAGACCAGCCTCAGCAACAACGCCCCCTGACCCGCCCGAGTGCATGAGCCTTCCTGACCGATACGCCGTGGTCGGCCACCCCGTGGCCCACAGCCGCTCGCCGGCCATCCACGCCGCCTTCGCCGCCCAGACCGGCGACCCCATCGTCTATGAACGCCTGCTGGCGCCGCTGGACGGTTTTGCCGACACCGTGCGTCGCTTCGCCGCGGAAGGCGCACGCGGCTGCAACGTGACCGTGCCCTTCAAGTTCGAGGCGCTGGCGCTGGCCGCCCGGGCGACGCCGCGCGCCACGCTGGCGGGTGCCGCCAACACCCTGCGTTTCGATGCCGAGGGCTGGTTGGCCGACAACACCGATGGCGCCGGGCTGATGCGCGACATCGAGCACGGTGCGGGCCGACCGC
>JAFLDI010000133.1 GCA_017302485.1 Burkholderiales bacterium
CTCAGGACTACCCCGCCTTTTTTCATTGGCTACTTTCGCTTATTCCGAAGCGGACAGTTGAACGATGGGAGTGGCTGTCTAGTCCGGCAATCGAGGCATTCCATGCGGCACTGATCTTTGGCGTATTCAACTTCTGTATTGCTGAATACGGCACCGCACCCAGTCCCGCTCTGGCGCTGCTAGTGACCTTGGCTTGGATTCTGAGCCCGGGACTGGCGATGGATATGCGCCGGACCGCATAACTCAACGAGCGCGTATTCGGCTTCTTTTTCAGCAATGCCTACTTTCTTGCGCTGGCCTTCTGGCTGATCGCCGACCACCCGGCGGGGTTTGGCGCCGCGTTAATCGCCGGTTGCATTGTCGCCGTGAGCAGCAAGTTCGGGATGCAGGCCATTGTGCTGGTCACGCCGTTGATGGCTCTGGGATTGCTCGACGCGAGGCCGCTGTTCCTGTTGGTGGTGCTGTTCGGTACAGCGGTGCTGGTGACCGGCGGCTACGCGCTGTTCGTTTGGAAGGGAAGCCTGCGCCATACTACCTTTTACGCCCGCTATCTGGTTCATGTTGGCGACTACGTGACCTCCTTCTCGACACGGCAGTTTGTCGAGGTTGCCCGCCTGCTTCGGCGCGGGTCTTTGCGGTCGGCGCTGAGGCTCATGCTTGGTCACCCCTTGGCCAAAGCGGTCACCAACAGTCCGGCAGTTTGGTTTGCACTGGCCGGCGTACTGTTCGGCGGCACCTTGGCGGACGTCATCCGGGTCCCGGTTGTACTGATTCTCTCTGCGGTCGCGGTGGCACTGGTGACTTCGACGGACTCTTTCAAGTATCTGGGTGAGGGGGAGCGCTATCTCGAGATTGCAATCGGGGTGACCTACCGCATCCAGCCGCAGGGCCCGGCGATCCCGAACCCACCCAGCGTGTGCCTGAGCAACTTCCCCGACGAGCCCGCGATTCGGGTCAACGGGCAGGAGGTGAAGCGCACCGAGTTCGAGAAGCGAAAGGCCGAGTGGTTTCCGGACCTGGTGTTCGGCTACTACTCCGGCGGCAGCCGCCGGTTGGAAGCGCTTTTCGACAGCCACCAGCGGCGCTACTACGATGACATCAAGCTCGAAGACGACACAGCGAAGGTCGCCAAGGCGCAGGAAGCCCGGCGCCTCTTCTACTGCCGGCCCATCCATGGCGTGCTGGCGCTGATGGCGCTGTTCGCGTTTCCGGATGCCAAGGTCACCGCTGAGCTGGCCGGTCGCTTGGGCATCACCGGCTTTCACTCGCTGCTGGCGCTCTTCCGCGAACCCTGGTTCGCCAAGGGCCGCAAGACCAGCGCCGAAGAACTGTGGGGCGCTGGCGGACCGGCCGGCCGCGCCGCGCGCCGCTTCAAGGAACTGGCCTTCCACCCCTTTGCGCTGGAAGGCAACGCGGTAGACGACTACCGCGACAAGAAACAGGTGGAGCCACAGTTCACAGCCTTCCTGCCATCGCTGACGCGGCTGAAACAACTGGCGCAGCAGTTCAAGAACGAGCGCGAGATGTTCTACGCCCTGGAGGCGATGGACATCTCCGATTTGGTGCGCGAGATCCAGGTCTGGGTGACGCGCAGCAACGACACGAGTGGCGACGTGGGCTTTGCCGACCTGTCCGACGGCGAGCGGCAGCTGTTGATGGTGCTGGGCCTGATCCGCGTCTCACGCGGCAAGCGTGCGCTGTTCCTGCTGGACGAACCCGATACACACCTCAATCCACATTGGCAGCACAGCTATCTGAAGCTGATCGAGGACTGGACGGGCATCGCGGCCGAGAAGGAGCATTGCCACATTGTGCTGACCTCGCATAACCCGCTGACGATTTCTGCGTTGTCGCGAGATGAGGTGCGCGTGATTGGTCAGACCGACGATGGCCACGTGACCGCCGCCGCACCCTATGCCGACCCGCGGGGCATGGGTTTCACTGCCACGCTGACGGAAATCTTCGGCTTGGCCACGAGCCTGGATGTCGAGACTCAGCGGCTGGTGGACGAACGCAATGAGCTGGTGCAGTTGGCTGAGCGCAGCGAAGCGCAGCAGCGCAGGCTCATCGCGCTGAATGACCAGCTAGCCCGACTCGGCTTCCTGAATGAAGACCGGGAACCTCTCTACCAAGACTTCCTGCGCGCCTGGCATGACCTACGCTACGCAGACCGGCCGCCGCTAGCACCTGCAGACGTAGAGGCGCGACAGCGCGCGATGAAGGAGCTGATCAAGCAGCTGATGACTGCGGAGGCCAAGCAGTGATCTACGTGCGCCGAGATCCGAACTTGATCCCAGAGCGGGTGCTTCGCGTCGCCGAGCGCGCGCAGGCCCAACTCGAGGCGCTGGTGCCAGAGAAGCGCGCGGAGTTCATCGAGAAGAAGTCCCATGTGTGGCGCGGGTTCGCCCGCTACCTGGCCAAGATGTCCTACGGCAAGTGCTGGTACTCGGAGAGCGACTGTGTCCAGTCCTTCAAGGACGTGGACCACTACCGCCCGAAGAAGCAGGCCAAACGCAGCGACACCGAGACTGACGATGGCTACCCATGGCTCGCGTTTTCGTGGGACAACTTCAGGCTTGCCGCCCAGCGGTCGAATCAAGTCAACCGCAATGACGACACCGATGAACCGGTTGGCAAAGGTGCGTGGTTCCCGCTGATGCAGGGCAGCAAGCTGGCGACTTGGGATGACCGCTGCATCGGCGAGGAGCGCCCGGCGCTTCTGGATCCGGCAAAGGTTGCCGATGTTAGGCTCATCGAAGTCACCGCTACCGGGAAGATGGGGCCGACGCGGCTCTGCCTGGGCGAATACGAGCGAACGCGCGTCAACACCACGGTCAAGCTGCTCGGTCTGGACCTGCCCGGCCTTGTTTCAGCTCGCCAGCGCACCATGCGGCTGGTGCAAGACTTGGTGGATCAGGTTGAGAAGGCGCTCGTCGCTGCCGACTCAGGCGCGGAGGCTGCGGCCTTCATGGCCAATCAAATGCCAATCGGCGGCCAATTGAATCTGCTGCAACGCTTGACCGAACCGAGCCAGCCGTATGCCGCCGCAGCGCGGGCGCAGCTGCGCTTCTTGGGCTACGCCGAGCTTTGCGCCCCGGTCGAACAGCTGGGGGCCGCTGCATGAGTGACATCAAACTTTTCCGCCTGCAAGCCGGCCATGCCGTGGAACTGCAGGGTGACGCCTCCGACCTGGAGAAGCCACTTCAGACGCTGATCGAGGCCAACCTCGACACCCTGCTCGGCATCCGCTTCCTCGCCACCGAGTACTCCACTGGCAAGACGCACGCCGGCCGAATCGATTCGCTGGGCCTCGACGAGAACAACTGCCCCGTCATCCTGGAATACAAGCGCTCGGTCGGCGAGAACGTCATCAACCAGGGACTGTTCTACCTGGACTGGCTGATGGACCACCAGGCCGAGTTCAAGCTGCTGGTGATGGACCAACTGGGCAAGACCGCCGCCAATGCCATCGACTGGACGGCACCGCGGTTGGTGTGCATTGCAGCTGACTTCACCAAGTACGACGGTCATGCCGTGCAGCAGATCAACCGCAACATCGAGCTGATCCGTTACCGGCGGTTCGGCGACGAGATGCTGCTGCTGGAACTGGCCAATGCGGCCAGCGCCAACGCCGGCAAGGCATCAAGCGCCAAGACATCAAAGGCCACCAAGGCGGCTGCGCCAGTTGCGGCGCCTACCAGCCAGAAGGGTGCGAGCGGCGATCGTTCCTACGCGGAATGGCTGCCGCTGCTGCCGCCACACCTGGGCGAGCTGGTGGCATCGCTGGAAGGGCACGTGCTGTCGCTGGGCGATGACGTACAGCGCAAAGAACTCAAGCTCTACGCGGCCTTCAAGCGCCTGAAGAACTTCGCCACGTTGGTGCCGCAGAAGAACCGCCTGCTGCTGTACCTTCATCTGGATCCCGCCCAAGTGGTACCGCTGCCGCCGAACGGTCAGGACGTGAGCCAGAAAGGGCACTGGGGCACAGGCGACCTGGAGCTGTCGCTGTCGTCGCAGGCGGATCTGGATGCCGCGAAACCGCTGATCCTGATGGCCTATGAGGGACGCGGCTCAAGCGCCGCTTCCGGCGCCCGGACCCGAGCGGGCCGCCAGTAGTCGGACACTGACCATGCCAGCACCCCGCCCCACCCGGCTGTTCCACATCACGGCGATCGCCAATCTGCCGGCGATTCTGGGCACGGGTGCGTTGCTGTCCAAGAACAGCGGGGCGGTGGCTGGCATCAACTACCAGAACATTGCACACGCAGGCGCGCAGAGCGCTCGCGCTGTTCGACCGGTGCCCAACCCTCCTGGCGGGTTGGTGCACGACTTCGTGCCCTTCTACTTTGCGCCAAGGTCGCCCATGCTGTTCGCGATCCATGGCGGCCGGGTGGACGGCTGCCCATGGCGGCAGGCCGACATCGTGCACTTCGAGACGACGGTGGAGAACGTGACCGCCTTGGGGCAGCCCTTCGTGTTCTATGACCGGAATGCAACCTTGGCGTTCAGTACCCCGTACACTGACCTCGCGCATCTGGACACTGCGGTGGCCTGGGACCTGATCACGGAGGCACCGCTGCTCGACGGCTATTGCAAGTTCTGGCAAAACAGAGCAGCGGAACCACGTTACGCGGATCGCATGGAGCGGCGCCAGGCCGAGTTCCTGGTTCGCGACCAGGTTCCACTGCACTGCATGACCCGCGTGGGCGTGATCAATGCGCAGGTGCAAGCTCAGGTTCATGGGCTTTTGGCGCAGGCAGGCGTACCATTAACGGTTGATGTCATGCCAAGCTGGTACTTCTAGGACAACCCAACCGTGATCAAGCCGACCCAGGGTGACCTGCTCAAGCAAGACGACGTGGATGCGATCGTCAACACGGTGAATTGCGTCGGCGTCATGGGCAAGGGCATCGCCCTGCAGTTCAAGAACAAGTGGCCGGCCAACTTCGATGCCTATGCCGCAGCCTGCAAGGCGGGCCAGGTGCGGCCGGGTCGCATGTTCGTGTTCGACTGCGGCGGGCTGGTGAAGCCCAACTTCATCATCAACTTTCCGACCAAGGACCACTGGCGCGGCTCGTCGAAGATCGAGTTCATCCGTGACGGCTTGGTCGACTTGGTGGCTCAGGTTCGCCGGTTGGGCATTCAGTCCATCGCACTGCCACCGCTGGGCTGCGGCAATGGCGGCCTGGATTGGGCTGACGTGCGCCCGCTGATCGAGGTGGCGTTTCAACCGCTGCCGGACGTGGAAGTACGGCTCTTCGAACCATCAGGCGCACCTGACCTCAAGACGATGGAGGTTCGCACCAAGCGCCCTCGCATGACGCCTGGCCGCGCCGCCATCGTGAAGGTGCTCGACACCTATCGCGAACTGAACTACGGCCTGTCGAAGATCGAAGTTCAGAAGCTTGCCTACTTCCTGCAGGAGGCCGGAGGGCCACTCGGCCTGCCGTTTGTGAAGCATCAGTACGGTCCGTACTCTGACACCTTGCGGCATGCCCTGAACCACATGGAAGGCCACTTCATCCGCGGCCTGGGCGATGGTGTGGTCGAGGCAGAGATTGAGCCCACTGATGATGCGTTGGTGGAAGCCGAAGCCTTCATTGCTGACAAGCAACATGTGGCGCTGGCCGACCAGGTGGCGCGCGTGGGCCGGTTGATCGAGGGCTACCAGTCCTCCTACGGCATGGAACTGCTCGCATCGGTCCACTGGGTGGCCACGCGGGAGCCGGGCGTCGATTCTGTAGACAGTGCTGTCGCCGCAGTGCACGGCTGGAACGATCGAAAGCGCCAGCTGATGAAGCCTGAGCACATCAGCAAGGCGTGGGAACGTCTGGCCACCCAGGGTTGGCTCCCTCACTGAGCGGCTGTGCCGCCTGTTCGTCAGCCACCTGAGCCAGCCGCGGATGACCCTGCTGCATGGCCAGAGCTGGGGTGCCGGCGTGGCTGCGCGCATGGCCGAACGAGAGCACAGCAGCTTCGATGGCGTGCTGCTGCCCACCTGGCGCAGCTCTACGCCGACCACAGCTACCTGGCCGACCCGGTCTACCCGGCGCTGCTGGAAGCCTTGCAGGCCTGGGTGGCGCGCGACGAGAAACCCGCACCGGCCGCACTGGCGGCGCGCTGCGAGGCGCTGCGCGAGCGTTTCCCGGGCGAGTGCCGGATGCTGACGGGCTGGACGCCGCCGGCGTTGGACACGCGCGTGCCGGCGCGCCCCTGAGCTCGGCGATCACTTATGCCGTGAGACGCACCAGGGCCGCATGCAGCGCCGCTGGTGACACGGGCTTGGTGAGAAAGTCGTCCATGCCGGCCTTCAGGCACAGCAGGCGCTCCTGCGCCAGGCCCACCGCGGTCAGCCCCAGGATCGGTGTGCGCCGTGCCCCATAGCGGCGGCGGATGTGCTCGGCCGCTTCGCGGCCACCCATGACCGGCATGTGCAGGTCCAGCAGCACCACGTCGAACGGGGGCTCTGCCGCGGCCAGTGCGTCGATGGCCTCGCGTCCGTTGCCAACGGCCACGACGCTGCACTGCCACGCCTCAAGCATCGCCGTGGCGATCAGCGCGTTGACCTCGTCGTCCTCGGCCAGTAACACGCGCAGACCCAGGGGCGCCAGGGCCTGGGTCGGTGTGTGCCCGTGCTCCGGGCCAGGCGCATCGACCGGCGGCAGCGGCAGCTCGGCCCAGAAGGTGCTGCCCTGCTCCGGCGCACTGCTGGCGCCCACCGTGCCACCCATCTGCCGCGCCAGCTGCTTGCAGATCGACAGTCCCAGGCCGGTGCCGCCAAAGCGCACCGCCGTGGTGGCGTCGGCCTGACTGAAGGGACGGAACAGGCGCTTGAGCACCTGCGGCGCGACGCCGATGCCGGTGTCCGACACCTCCAGCCGGATGGCCGATGACGCGCTGCGCAGGGCGCGCAGCGTCACCTGGCCCTCCGAGGTGAACTTGACCGCGTTGGCGACGTAGTTGACCAGGATCTGGCGCACGCGCATGGCGTCGCCGCGCACGTACGCGGGCAGGTCGGGCGCCAGCACCAGCTCCAGCCGGATGCGCTTGTGGGCCGCCGGCATCGCGTGGGCCTCCCATACCGAGTGCACCAGCGCGGGCAGGTCGAAGGGCGCCTCGGACAGGGTGAACTGGCCGGCCTCGATCCGGCTCATGTCCAGCACCTCGCCAACCAGTTGGGCCAGCGTATCCGCACTGTGCTCGATGCGATCGAGCACTTCCTGCATCCGGGCGGGTGCCGAAGGCTCGTCGCGTGCCAGGCGCACCAGACCCAGGATGCCGGCCAAGGGCGTACGGATCTCGTGGCTCAGCTGGGCGACGAAGGTGGTCTTGGCCTGATCGGCCTTTTCCGCCTGCCGCCGCTCGCGCTGCGCGCTGGCGATGGCGCGCCGCTCCTCGCTGTCGTCGCGGAAGTGGATCACCGTGCTGCTGCGCTGCGCCCCCTCGCGCAGCGCGGACACGTGGATCACCACCGGCATCGCCTTGTCGCCGCTGCGCGGAATGCTGCCGTGGTAGCGTCCCGGCCGCCACAGCTGGCCACGGGCCTCGGCCCGGCCCGGCCGCAGAGCTGCGACCTCCTTGGTCAGCTCGGTGAACAGGCCATGGATCGACCAGCCCACGACCTGCTCGCGCTGCATGCCCAGCATCCGCAGCGCCTCACCGCTGGCGAACTGGCAGCGACCCTTGGCGTCGGCGACCAGCACGCCCAGGCCGAAAGTCTCGGTGATGCGGCGCAGGAACTCCGCGTGGCCGCGGGCCTCCTGCTCCAGCTGCTTCTGGCGGCTGATGTCGGTGCGCAGCGACACATAGCGCCTGGGCAAGCCCTGCTCGTCGAGCACCGGCACGATCGTTGACTGGACCCAGTACAGGCTGCCGTCCTTGCGACGGTTGGTGAGCTCGCCGTGCCAGACCTCGCCCCCGGCAATCGTGCGCCACAGGTCCTCGTAGAAGGCCGGCTCGTGGCAGCCGGACTTCAGCAGCCGGTGCGACTGGCCGATCAACTCGTCGCGGCTGTAGCCGCTGATCTGGCAGAAGCGCTCGTTGGCGTAGACGATCGTGCCCTGGAGATCGGCCACGCTGACGATGGCGT
>JAFLDI010000134.1 GCA_017302485.1 Burkholderiales bacterium
GCGATGATGCTGGTCACCACGTTGTCGACGAAGGCGCGGTCGTGGCTGACCAGGAAGACCGTGCCGTCGTAGTCGGCCAGCAACTCCTCCAGCAGCTCCAGGGTCTCGATGTCGAGGTCGTTGGTGGGTTCGTCCATCACCAGCACATTGGCCGGCCGCGCGAACAGGCGCGCCAGCAGCAGGCGGTTGCGTTCACCGCCTGAGAGACTGCTGACCGGCGAGTTGGCGCGCGCCGGCGCGAACAGGAAATCGCCCAGGTAGCTCATCACGTGCTTGCGCTGGCTGCCGATCTCGATCCACTCGCTGCCCGGGCTGATGGTGTCGGCCAGCGTGGCGCTGGGGTTGAGCACCTCGCGCATCTGGTCGAAGTAGGCGATCTCCAGCTTGGTGCCGGTGCGCACGCTGCCGCTGTCGGGGGCGAGCTGGCCCAGGATCATCTTCAGCAGCGTGGTCTTGCCCACGCCATTGGGGCCGACCAGGCCGATCTTGTCGCCGCGCATGACGATGGTGGAGAAGTCCTTCACCAGCGGCGGTCCGCCAAAGCCCTTGCTGACATTCTCCAGCTCGGCCACCAGCTTGCCGCTGGCACCACCGCGGTCGATGTCCAGCCGCACATTGCCCTGCACGTTGCGCCGCGCGGCGTGCTCGTGGCGCATCTGCTCGAGCCGCGCGATGCGCGCCACGCTGCGGGTGCGGCGCGCCTCCACGCCCTTCCTGATCCACACCTCCTCCTGCGCCAGCAGCTTGTCGAAGCGGGCATTGGCCAGCGCCTCGTTGGCCAGCTCGCGCGCCTTGTGGCCTTGGAAGGCGCTGTAGTTGCCGGGGTAGCTGCGCAGCTGGCCGCGGTCGAGCTCGAGGATGCGGGTGGCCACCACGTCGAGGAAGGCGCGGTCGTGGGTGATCAGCAGCAGCGCGCCACGGAAGTCGACCAGCAGCTCGCCCAACCAGCGGATGGCGTCGAGGTCGAGGTGGTTGGTGGGCTCGTCAAGCAGCAGCACGTCGGGCTTGGCCACCAGCGCCTGGGCGAGCGCGACGCGCTTGCGGTTGCCGCCGGACAGCGTGTCAACCACGGCCGTGGCGTCCAGGCGCAGGCGCTGCAGGGTCTCATCGACACGGCGCTCCCAGGTCCAGCCGTCCAGCGCCTCCAGGCGGGTCTGCAGCGCGTCCAGGTCGTCGCCGGGCGCATGGGCCTCGAAACGTGCGCGCAGCGCCTTCACCTCGGCCAGACCCTCGCTGACCGCGTCGAACACCGTGGCGCCCGTCGCAAAGGCCGGCTCCTGCGGCACATAGAAGCGGCGCTGCTCGCCCTGCACCTGCAGTTCGCCATCGTCCGGCCGCTCCAGGCCGGCGAGGATCTTCAGCAGCGAAGACTTGCCGGCGCCGTTGCGGCCGATCAGCGCGACGCGCTCGCCGGCCTCCAGCGAGAAGTCGGCACCATCGAGCAGGGCGACATGGCCGAAGGCGAGGTGGGCGTTGGTGAGGGTGAGCAGGGCCATGGCGGCATTGTCGCCGGCATGGCCACTGCCGCCAGGTGCCGAACTCAGCGGGTGGCAGCGTTGCGCTGGTTCGCCGAGGATGCTGCCGGGCGGGCCGAGGAAGGAGCGGTCGCCCTGGTCGCCGGTTGACTCGAGCCCCCAGGTGCCGGATGGCGCCGTTCGGCAGCCGCCCCCTTGTCCGCCACAGCCGACGCCGCCTTGGACGCCGAGAACGGAAGTTCTTTCTTTCCGATGCTTCTGTCATCCGCCCGGAAAGCCTCCATCTTCGCCTTGATGCCGGCCTCTCGTTCGGCATTGGGAGGGTGCGTGCTGGCCAAGGTGATCACGGTCCCGGTCTCTGCCGTCTTGCTGGTCTTGACCAGATACTCCTGATCCGCACGGTACTCCTGGAAGGCCTTCAGTGGATTGCCCGCCTTCGCCTCCATCATCAGGGCCGTGGCACAGGCATCGGCCTCGAACTCCTGATCCTGCTCGAACTTGGCGTGGTACTTCAGCAGGTCCCTGGCCACGTCATGCACTGCAGACGCCGTCTCGATCCAGGCCGTCAGCGCCGTCGGGCTGAACTCGGCCCCGCCCGCCTTCGCGCGGCTGAAGATCTGGCGCATCAGCTTCAGGCCCGAGTCGCTGTCGACCATCAGTTGCTGGATCCGCTTGGCCCGATGGCGGCGCTGGATGTGGGCCAGTTCGTGGGCCAGTACAAATCGCAGCATCTCTGCGGCGGGCGGATCACGGTCAAAGACACTCTTGAGCAGGGTGTTGTCGATGAACACGATTCCTCCTGCGAGGGACTTGGGCGAGCCCGCCTGCAGCAAGATGAGCTGGGTGTCGAAGGGCGACGGTGGCGCCGCAGCGGCCAGTTCTCGCACGAACTGGGTCGTCTGGTCCCAGAGCTGCTGGTTGGCGGCCCCGTTGTCCAGGACATTGAAGTCGCCGCGCGCGGCCAGGAGCAGTGCCGATCCGATCTTCTCTTCGACCTGCACTGGAATCCACAGCATCTCGCGGGCAAGGTAGCGCAGCATCTCGCGGTCCTTGCTGGAGATGGTGCCGTCGGCGAAGTCGGTGCTGAGCAAACGCTGCAGGCGCAGTGCAGCCTCCGCGCCGTACCGGGCCACGATCACCGAGGTGAAGTCATAGTTCTCCGGCGGGGTCTTGCACTGAAGCTGCGTACGAATCGTCGGCACGATCGGCGCACCGTTGCGCGTGACCGGCGCCGCTGACTTGGGAGACCCTCTCACCCAGTCGGGCAGCCAGCTTCCTTCCGACGCGCCAGATGTCGCGGGCGCCGCCGCTGTCGGTGGCGGTCTGCTGGATTCCACCACCACACCCTGGGTCGTCAGGCAGCCTGCCAGCCCCAGGGCGGCCAGGGACGCGGACATCGTTGACCAGTGTCTTCCCATCGTCGCTCCCCTCAGTCGATCGCTTGCAAGAGCTGGCGCGCGTTCCAGCGCAGCCCGACACTGGTCATCGCTGCAGCCATGTCCAGTCGCGCGGTTTCGGGATCGACATCGCCCGACCGTGCGGCGCCCTCCTTGGCGCGCCGGATGGTGCCCGGCTGCGCGACAGTGAACCGGCCGTTCACGACGCCAGCGGCAGAGTTCCAGGTGTAGCGGTATATCGTCCTGGGCTTCAACAACCTGGCCGGAACCAGCACCAGGGAGTTGGTTGCCGCGAAGCTGCCCAAGGGCACCGGCCCGTCCTCGAACAACACGAACTCCGCGCCCTTGGACGGCGCCGTGACGCGGATCGCCAGGTCTTGCTCGGTCACAGCGACCTCACCGTAGGGCAGCCCGGCATCCATGATGCCGGGGTCAACCTCTGTCTGGGTCTCGCCCCCCATGGGGTTGGCACCCGGGATGCGGGCGTTGGGCACGTGAAAGATGCAGCGCCAGCCATCACAGCCCGCATCGGCATCGGCCAGCTCGGAGGCCAGTCGGGCACCCTTGGGCAGTGACTTCGTGGCCAGCATCCGCCGTCGCGCGTACCAGACGCTGGCCGCTTCAGTCAGGACCAGCTCCTTGAGCGAGCAGTCCGTCAGGCGCACGACACGCTGGTCTGGCGCAGCTTTCATCCCTGCCGCCGTTGGGTCAATGCAGGTGCCTCCGGGTGTCGCGCAGACGACACGACACTCCACTCCGGACCAGGCGGGTGTCGTGCCAAGCAGCCCCGCTGCCAGCCATGGCATCAAGTTCAGGCGCATCATGGATCATTCCTCCTCTCGGTGTGCTCAATGCTGCAGAGCCAACAAACCGCCGGCAAGCAAGCCCAGCGCACCGAGCCAGACCAGCACGCGCATCCCGCGCTCGGCCCAGTGCAAACGGACGAGCGCGGACGCCCCAGCTGACCCGCCGTGGGAGGGTGTGCCGGCTCCATGGTGCGGCTGCGACAGCTCGATGTAGAGGTGAACCAGCAGGCCTACCAGCAGGGGCAAGGGGTTCAACCACAGCCCATTCACGGCGAGCTGCGGGGCCAGGCACAGGATCGTCGCCACGGTCAGGACCAGCGGGCACAGCCCGACGCCAAAGTTCAGGACATATGCCGCCGTGGGCACGGCGGGACAGGCCTTGACCACGCAAGACTGCACGCGGACGGCACAGAAGAACATCAGGACGAAGAGCCATCCGAAGAGCACATCCGCGAAGAATGCAAAGTGGTGGTCCACGCGCAAGGTCGCACCGACGCTGGCAGCGACCAGCGCATGCAGCACAGCCCCCGGAAGGCGGCCCAGCGGCGTCGTGTGCTCGTCCACACCGGCAAAGCTGGACACGCCCAGGATCACGGCCCGTCCCTCAAGCCCTTGGTCGGTCCGTGCGAAGTCGACCGGGTCGGTCATTTCGACCACCCTCAGCGGCTTGTCGAAGAAGTTGATGAAGGCCAACGGTGGTTGGCCGCCTTCGGCCGACGTCTGTTCCACGGGAATGGGCTTGAGGGCACAGTAGTCGGCCGCGGCCGCAAGCTGGATCTGGTGGCTCCCAGCCAGCCTGGCTGCCACCGACATCACCAGGCCCAGCGGCAGCAGGCCTCCGTCTTGAGCCGCCATGCGCGGATACTGCTCCGGTCCGCTGTAGCGGACCACGCTCAGTGCCCGGCCCTCCGGTTCCAGCCAGGTCGAGGCCCAGTAGAGCCGCCCCTTGGACCGCCCTGGTTCCGGATGCAGCCCGGCGGCCTGTTCGCACCAGGCGATACGCCAGTCCCGTGCCTGCTGGGCGCTCTGCTTGGCTGGCCGCGGATAGGACACCAAAACGACCGAGGTGCCTTGCCGCAGCATGGCCGACACAGGCTCGAACAGGGGGAGTTGCTGCACGGCACCCGGGCCGGGCGATCCGGTCACCGGGACGGCGTCCACGTCAATGCCTACGACGCTGGGCGCCTTGTCGGCCAGCACATTCAGCAGTGGGGCAAGGCGTTCCTTGTCGATCGGCAGACTGCGCCCCAGCGCGCTGTCGAACAGCGGGCGAGTGACCATGACCACGGTCACGCCGGCCTCATCGTCCTGAACACTGGGCACCGGCATCTGCGCGGACACCAGCGCCAGCATGCCGTCATCGAAGGCCCGGAACGGCTCCAGGTGTTGCTCCAGGACCAGCGTCACAAGCGCCAGCGCCACCACCACGGGCAGGCTGTGCACCGACTGCCTGACGACCATTCCGGCCGCGCCCCAGAACTGCCGGGCGTGTTCGATGATCCTGCGGACCATGCGCTCCCCCCTCTTCACGCTCTGTCCAGCCGCCGCCAGGCGATGACAACCCGACCGCGGCAGGCCCGTGCTCAGTGCCGGGACCGAGCGGGGCCCGACCACAGCATCAGAGACCGGATGCTACGGGGCCTATATTGAACAATTTGTGACGCGCGTGGTGAGTCGGTTCGCTGTCAAACGTGGGGGTGGAGAGCGACGCACTCCGACGGGACCTACTTCACCTGAATCGTCACTTTCACCGGCGCGCTGTCGAGCAGGTCGTCGTTGGCCACGTACTTGAACTGGTCGCTGCCACTGAAACCGGGCGGCGGCGTGTAGCGGAAGCTGCCGTTGGCGTTGAACTGCAACTGCCCGGCTGGTGCACTGACCAGACGCGCGGCCAGGCGGTCGCCATTGGCGTCGCTGTCGTTGCGCAGCACGCTGCGCTCGGTGGTGACCAGCAGGGACTTGCCGGCCTTCACTCGGAAGCGGTCCGTTGAGGCCACCGGCGCCTGGTTGGGCGCGCCGGAGGAGCAGTAGGCCGCGCCTTGCCGCACCGGCGGGTAGCCGCCCCAGATGATCATCCGGTCACCGGTGAAGACCGTGGTCCAGCGTCCGCCCGACGGCCGCCCATCGGGTGCGTGCAGCAGCGTGGTGGCGCGCCAGCTGTTGGTGGCCGGGTCGTAGCGGCCGCCGCTGCCGTTGAGCGTGCCGCCCCACACGATCATCTCGCTGCCGGTGTAGACGCCCTGGCCGACGCGCGGCGTCGGTGCCCCGTTCTGGCTGGTGCGGCTCCACTGGCCGGTGGCGGGCGAGAAACGCGCGCCGTCGTTGTAGTCGACACCCCAGAGCTGGTCGTAGCCACCCCAGAAGATCGCTTCGCTGCCGGTCCACACCGCCACCGGCCACATGCGGGCGTCGGGCGAGCCATTGACCGGCAGCGGCGTCCAGGTGTTGGCCACCGGGTTGTAGCGCCCGCCGGTGGGCGTGACGCCGGCGTCGATGGAGCCGCCCCAGATGATCATCTCGCTGCCGCTCCAGACCGCGCCGTGGTGGTCGCGGTGGCCGGGGTCCTTGTTCAGCGTGCCACGGCGCCAGCTGTTGCTGGCCAGGTTGTAGATGTACGGGCCTTCGCTGGAGCTGATGCCGCCGTAGGTGATCATCTCGCTGCCGGTCCAGACCGCCGAGTGGCCGTAGGTCACCCAGGGGCCCTTCTTGCTCGACATCGCGCGCCACTGGTCGGTGGCGGGGTTGTAGATGCCGCCCGTGTCAGGCGTGAAGGGTGCGCTGGAGCCGGCGCCCCAGAAGATGATCTCGTTGCCGGTCCACACCGCCGTGGCGTTGTTGCGCGCAGTGGCCGCACCCACGGTGCTGGTGGCTTGCCAGCTGTCGGTGGCGGGCGTGTAGCGCGCGCCGGCATCGGTGACACCGACACCGTCGTAGCCGCCCCAGATCACCATCTCGGCGCCGGTCCACTCGGCCGAGTGCAGGCCGCGGCCGGTGGGCACGTTGTGGGTGGTCATCGGCCGCCAGCTGTCGGCGGTGGGGTCATAGCGTCCGCCATCGGCGCGGAAGCCGAACTGGTCGTCCATGCCGCCCCAGGCCAGCGCCTCGGTACCGGTCCAGACCAGGGTCCCGGCCTGGGTGCCGGGTTGCTGGCCGATGCCGGTGGCCGTGCGCCAGCTGTCGGTGACCGGGTTGTACAGCCCGGCCGGCGCATTCGACGGCCAGCCGCCGTGCACCAGCATCTCGCTGCCGGTCCAGACCGCGCCATGCATGTAGCGCCACTGCGGCATGCCGGTGCCGCTGCCAATGCGCCAGCTGTTGCTGGCCGGGTGGTAGGCACGCACGTCCGCGCCGCCCATCACGCCGCCCCAGACCAGCATCTCGCTGCCGCTCCAGACCGCGGTGTTCCAGTAGGTCGCGTCCGGCGCGTTGACGGTGGCCATCGGGGTCCACTGGTTGGTGCCGGGGTTGTAGCGCGCGCCGTCGCCATAGAGCTGGCCCATGCCGACGTTGTAGCCGGACCAGACCACCATCTCCTGTCCGGTCCACACCGCCGGCACATAGGCACGCGCCGCCAGCGGCGCGGCCGGCAGGCGCACCCAGGTGTCGGTCTTCGGGTTGTAGCGGGCGCCGGTGTTCAGGGCGTTGCCCGTCATGCCGCCCATGCCGCCCCAGACGATCAGCTCCTTGCCCGTCCAGGCCGATGCGGCCCAGGAGGCGCCCTCCACCGGCGCGTTGACGGCGCTGGTGCCGCGCCAGGTATCGGTGGCCGGATCGTAGAGCGAACCCAGCCCGTCGGAGCGCCCCCCCCAGACCAGCATCTCGCTGCCGGTCCAGGCGCTGCTCATCGCGGTGCGCGTGACCGGCGAGTCGGCCATCGGCAGCCAGGTGTCGGTGGCCGGGCGGTAGCGGGCGCCGTCGATGCGGTAGTTGCCCACCGCCTCCATGCCGCCCCAGACGATCATCTCGCTGCCGGTCCAGACGGCGGCGTGCTCATAGCGGCCATCGGGCAGCGACGCGGTGGGCTGCCAGCTGTCATCGCGGCAGACCGTGGCGACCTCTCTGCTTGAGAGAGCACCTCGCAGGCCGGATCACGCCTGTAATAGGCGAGCACCTTCACCAGATCCTTCGTCTCCTGGCGCCCGAGCCTGGCGACGACCCCTTCCATGTCAGCCCCGAAGTAGCCGAGCCCCAGCATCTCCAGGGTCTCCTCGGTGGCGCAGGTGGCGCTCGTCGCCAGCAAGAAGCTCACGAGCTGCACGAGCCGACCGGGCGACCCCGCGAGGCGCCCGACCAGGCCGCGGAGCACCGCGCACCGATGAGGGTTGTTCTCACCCAGCACGGCGTCAGCGGCGG
>JAFLDI010000135.1 GCA_017302485.1 Burkholderiales bacterium
CAGCCGCCGCGCCCGGGTGTGGCGCGGCGACCTGGCCGTGGACGGCCGTGGTGAGATCATCCTCTTCGACTGATACCCTCGCGCACCCGCTGCGCACCTTCACTTGACGGAGCCCCTGCTGATGACCCAGCCCTACACTTTCCATGCGGGCGAAGCCACCGTGCTGGCCGCCGACGGCCAGTTCACCGATGCCATGCCCGAGATCCTGATCGGCCGCGTGGACGGCCCGGTCGGCCCGGCCTTTGCCAACATGATGGCCCAGACCAAGGGCCACACCGCGATGTTCGCGATCCGCGCCTGCAACCAGCTGGTGCGCCCGGCCACCATCACCGTGCCCAAGGTCACCCTCAAGGACATGGCCAACATCGACCTCTTCGGCGGCGTGGTGCAAAGCGCCACCGCCGACGCGGTGATCGACTGCGTGATCGAGGGCATCATCCCCAAGGACGTGGCCAACGAGCTGTGCATCATCAGCCTGGTGTGGATCGACCCGCGCTGCGCCACCCATGCCGCGCTGGACAAGAAGGACATGTACCGCACCAACTACGAGGCCACCAAGCTGGCGATCAAGCGGGCGCTGAACAACGAGCCCTCGATCGACGAGCTGATCGCCAACCGCCACACGATCAGGCACGACATGGATGACTGGAGCTGATCCAGGCCCCTCGGCCGTCGTCGCCCTGCTGGACGACGGCACCCCTGGAGCGGCCAGCCGCCTCTACAGCGGCTTCTCGCACGAGCGCCGCTGCACCGATCCGGCCACGCTGGACGCCTGCTGGGCCGCCGTGGCCGCCGACCAGGCCCGCGGCCTGCATGCGGTGCTGCTGGCCGACTACGAATGGGGCGCCAAACTGCAAGGCGCCGGCGGCCCGGTGGATGAGCGCGCCGCACTGCGCGTAATGCTGTTCACCCAGCTGAGCCGCCTGGACGAGGCCGGCGTGCAGGCCTGGCTGCAGGCCCAGGACGGCGGCACCCAGCTGCCCACGCCAGCCGGTGCGATGGACCTGCAGGCCAGCGTCGACGAGGCAGGCTTCACGCAGGCGATCGACGCGGTACAGGCCGCCATCCGCGACGGCGAGACCTACCAGGTCAACTACACCTACCGCCTGCACGGCTGCGCCCACGGCCGCCCCGCCGCACTGTACCGCCGCCTGCGGGCGCGCCAGGCCGTCAGCTTTGGCGCGTACATCGTGCTGCCGCCGGGCGACGACCCCGCCGCGCCCACCCATGTCCTGTCGCGCTCGCCCGAGCTGTTCCTGCGTCTGGAACAGGGCCTGGTCACGGCCCGCCCAATGAAGGGCACGGCCAGCCGCCTGCAGGTGCCCGAGAGCGACAGCGAGGCCGCCCGCCTGCTGCAGCAGGACGTGAAGAACCGGGCCGAGAACCTGATGATCGTCGACCTGCTGCGCAACGACCTGGGCCGCATCGCCCAGGTGGGCAGCGTGCAGGTGCCCGCGCTGTTCGCGGTGGAGCCCTACGCCACGGTGTTCCAGATGACCAGCACCGTGCAAGCCCGTCTGCGCCCCGGCATCGACATGCCCACATTGCTGCGCGCCACCTTCCCCTGCGGATCCATCACCGGCGCGCCCAAGCTGCACACGATGGACCTGATCCGCCGCTTCGAGAGCACGCCGCGCGGCCTGTACTGCGGCGCCATCGGCTGGGTGGACGCACCCCAGCCCGGCGCCGCCTACTCGTCGATCGGCGACTTCTGCCTGTCCGTGGCCATCCGCACGCTGACACTGCAAGCCCCCGATGCCTGCGGCGCCCGCCCCCTGCGCCTGGGCGTGGGCGCCGGCATCGTGCAGGACAGCGTGGCCACCGATGAGTTTGACGAATGCCGGCTGAAGGCCCGCTTCCTCACTGCGCTGGACCCCGGCTTCGAACTGTTCGAAACGATGCATGTGCCGGCCGGTGTGGTGCCACCCTCCATTGCCGAACGACCGCGCCACCTGAGCCGCCTGCAACGCAGTGCGCAGGCCCTGGGCTTCGCCCACGACCCCGCCGCCATCGAGCAGGCCCTGGCCACCGCGCTGGCCGAGATTGCCGCATCAAGGCAGGACGCTCCACTCGGCTGGCGCCTGCGCCTAGCCTTGCGCTGTGATGGCCAGCTGCACACCCGGCACGCCCCACTGACGCCGCTGGTGACCGACGAGCAGGGCCGCGTGGCTGTTGGCTGGGCCATCCAGCCGCTGACCCCCAGCCCGCTGAGCACCCACAAAACCACCCTCCGCGCGCTGTACGACGCCGCAGTGGCTGACGCCGAGTCGCGCGGCCTGTTCGACCTGATCTTCTGCACGCCTGACGGCGAGGTCATCGAAGGCGGCCGCTCCACGCTGTTCGCGTTGATTGACGGGGAGTGGCTCACACCGCCAGTGGCGCGGGGCGCCTTGCCCGGGGTGTGGCGTGAGCAGGTACTGGAGACAGGGCTCGACGGGCTGCGGTCACGCTCCGCCCGTATCCAGGCCACCGACCTGCATGCCGCGAAAGCGGTCGTGATCGGGAACGCACTCCGGGGAACCTTGCGCGTGCGAATGCGGCAGTAATCCCTCGCCCGTGCCACGTCCTGGAGCCATTGCCGCTGCGGCACCGATCCTCTTGCCCTGATGGGTCCTTGGCAAACACCCGGCTGAGCTGCAGAATGGTTTGTAACAGGCGCCGGTTTTCGCGCCCAATTTAATACTGGATAAACGTCCAGTCAGGTCAGGGAGAAAGACAGATGCGACAGACACTTGTCGCCGCCCGTGGCGGCCATCTTAGGGCGCAGTGGTCCAATAGTGGCGCAGGGTGTTGATCCCCAAAACACGTTAGCCATCATGAAAGCCGTCGGTGCCCCGCTTCAGTATGCGTGCTTTCGATGCCGGAAGTCCTTCAAGCGCCCGCATTTCTCCGGCGCGACGAGCCGCTTCATGACCTCGCAGCAGCAATCCGCGCAATGGAAAGAGGCAGAGGACTTCGAAGCGAATCGCACGTTCAAGTGCCCTGATTGCGGCGAGAACGCTCACTACATGGGCATTGACTTCAAAGCTCCTCGAAAGGCCGACGTACGCGCCTGGCAAGACGCGGAGGCGTTCATCGCCTCGGGTAAGCTGTTCATCCGGGGAACGAAGCAGCATGAGGGCTAACTGGTCGCTCGAGTGGACCTCAGCCAACTGGCCGCGCTACGCTTATCAGTTCATCATCGCTGCGCGCGGCCAGTTGTCTTCGGCCACTCAGCTTCGACGTTAGGCCGCAAGTGAAGCGCCGCGCTCTACTTGCAGGGTTGCTGTCGGCATTTGGGCTCGGCTATGGTGTCTGGGCGGCTTCGGAGGCTCCTGTGCAACTACACATTAGCGATGCAAGCGTTGCGAGTCTCAAAGCACTCCGAGCGGAGCCAAAGTTTCTTGATCTGCCGGGTGCACCCGCGGCAGAAGAGCGCCGCCGGCTCGAGCCGTTGTTCAACTCGCTTCTCGATCGCCTCGTCGCTGGTGTACAAGCACATCCGAACGAAGCATGGGTTCTTGAGCAGATGGATCCAACGGTTGCTGCATTCCATCTCGAAGACACAGAAGCCCGGGAGCGTTGCCTTGTGTACATCGACAGAATGTTCAAGATCCTGGGCATGCCCAACGACCGCGGTGAATCGCCCCGGGTTTGACGGAGGCTCCAACTCTGGAGAATGGAGCCATGAAGAAGTCCCCGAAGTTTTCGCCTGAGGTGCGCGAGCGCGCCGTGCGCATGGTGCTGGAGCATCGTGGCGAGCACCCGTCGCAGTGGGCCGCCATCGAGGCCATCGCCGGCATGATCGGCTGCGTTCCGCAGACGCTGCACAGCTGGGTCAAGCAGCATGAAGTGGATGCCGGAGTGCGCGACGGGGTGTCGACGGCCGAAGCCCAGCGCATCAAGGATCTGGAGCGCGAGGTACGCGAGCTGCGCAAGGCCAACGAGATCCTGAAGCTGGCCAGCGCGTTTTTCGCCCAGGCGGAGCTCGACCGCCGCATCAAGTCCTGAAGGCCTTTGTCGACGAACACCGTGGGCAGTTTGGGGTCGAGTCGATCTGCCGTGTGCTGCAGATTGCCCCATCCGCCTACCGGCACCACGCCGCGTGCCAACGCATGCCTGAGCTGCGGTCCCATCGAGCCCAGCGCGACGCTGTCCTCATGCCCGAAGTCGAGCGGGTCTGGCGGGCCAACTTTCAGGTCTATGGTGCCGAGAAGGTCTGGCGTCAGCTCAACCGCGAGGGTGTCGAGGTGGCGCGCTGTACGGTCGAGCGTCTGATGCGGCTGCAGGGCTTGCGGGGCATTCGCCGAGGCAAGCCGCTGCGCACCACCATCCCTGACCCGAACTCGCCGTGCCCGCCGGACCGGGTCAATCGGCAGTTCAGAGCCGAGCGGCCGAATCAGCTGTGGGTGTCGGACTTCACCTACGTCTCGACCTGGCAGGGCTGGGTCTACGTGGCCTTCGTGGTAGACGTCTTCAGCCGGCGCATCGTCGGCTGGCGCCAGAGCAGTTCGATGCACACGGAGTTCGTCCTGGATGCACTGGAGCAGGCGCTGTACGACCGCAAGCCCGATGACGACGGCAGCCTGACGCACCACTCCGACAGGGGCTCGCAATACCTGTCGATTCGCTACAGCGAGCGCCTGGCCGAAGCCGGCATTGAGCCCTCCGTGGGTTCCAAGGGCGACAGCTACGACAACGCGCTGGCCGAGACGATCAACGGGCTCTACAAGGCTGAGGTCATCCACCGGCGCGGGCCGTGGAAGACCAAGCAGGCGGTGGAACTGGCCACGCTGGAATGGGTGTCCTGGTTCAACCATCACCGCCTGATGGGCCCGCTGGGTCACGTGCCACCGGCAGAGTTCGAAGCCAATTACCATCGGCAACGCGCTGGTCAGGCCGCGATCGTCTGACTTAAACCAACTGGCCTCCGCGGAACCCGGGGCGATTCAGCCGTCGCTTGGCCGCTCCAGGCAGCAGTGCTATCTTGCCTTCCGCGGCCATCCATAGGCCTCCAAGTCATGCGACTCGTCACCCTCAGCATTCGGATGCTTTGCGCTCTGGCGCTCCTGCTGTCGTCACAGGTGGCGCGAGGGCAAGCCCCGGCGCCGGTTCGCTTCGTTGATGGAAGTACGGTGGTCTCCCAGCAAGATCCTGCCGCTCGGATCCAGGTCGCTTCAACCGCCAGCTACGTCGGCGCGGTGCGATTTGTTCTCTTCGGGGTGGCTGACTGCGAGATTCATCTGTACGTGGACGCTGACGCCGCCAAGCGCATTCGGCGCCTGTACTGGGTTCAGTTCGAAGCGTATCTGCCAGGGCGCCCGGATCTTCGCTATGCGCCACACCCGGCCTTCAGACCAACGGAACTCGGCGGCGTGCCGTTCTACCACCGAGCACGGTTCGGAAGGTCAGCAGATCCGATACAGCCGGGCTCCGAAGCCGAGCACGTCTTGGCACTCCTCAGGGCGCATGGCTATGTGCTTCCTGAAGAAACCGTCAACGTCACTTACAAGCATTTTCCGGACTCGTCAATGCGCAAGGAGTTGCTGATGATCGTGCTGGAGGACATGTCACTTTGGGGCGTGACGGTTGCTCAGCTGGTGCAAGATGGTCAGGTGCAGCCTGCATGGGAGACCGTCGCCACCAGGCTGCTTCAGCAGGCACCCTCTGCATTCACAGTCACGCTGTCTCCAGCAGCACCTCGTTGACGCCACACAGGAGTCTTGCCGCTGAGTGGCCTGGTTGACCCAGGCGACAAGGACCTTGGTGCGTGGGCTACACGGCAGCGTTGTCGTCTACCGTGCCGAGCGCCTTTGACGCGGCGGCCTTGGTCGCACGGTAGTGCCACCACGGCAGCGCCCGCGTCAGTGACAGCACCTCACCCGCCTGCACACTGGGCTCGTAGCCGGGCAGGACGCCCAGGTTCCGCTCCCAGTCAGGAGCCTGCAGCGCTGCGCACAGGCGCAGCACTGCGGGCTGCTTGAGCGCGTCCTTCAGGCAGACCAGGAAGTAGTCCTCGGCGGTCAGTGGCTGAAAGGCCAGGCCGAACTGCTCTGCGGCGGCCTGCAGGCCCGGGCCGCAGTCGGCCGAGCCGCTGGCCACGGTGGCTGCCACGGCCACATGGCTTTCCTCGGGGTCGGCGTGCCAGCCGGTGATGCGGGCGGGGTCGATGCCCGCGGTGTGCAGCAGGTGGTCCATCAGCAGCCGGGTGCCGGAGCCGGGCTGGCGGTTGATGAAGCGCAGGCCGCTGGCGGGCAGGTCGTGCAGCGTACGGACGCGGGCGGCATCGGCCTTGCGCAGCATCAGGCCCTGGGTGCGCTGGAAGCAGCCGATCAGCTTGTGCTGGCCGGGTCTGAGCAGCGGCTTGAGGGCCCGTGCAAAGTGCGGCGCGGCGCCGGTCAGCGGCGGCACATGGAAGCCCGCCACCAGGCAGCGGCCCTGGGCCAGGGCCTGCAGGGCGTCCACGCTGCCGGCAAAGCGCAGGTCCATGTGCAGGCGGTGGCGGTCGCGGGCCAGCTCGCGCAGCTGGGGCAGGGCCAGGTCGTGGCTGGCCCAGACGGTCAGCACCTGCTGCTGGCCGTCCAGCGCGTCGGACAGCACGCGCTCCAGCTCGGCGCGCAGCGCCTCGATGTGCGGGGTGAGCCGGGTGCGGGCCTGGGTCTCGGCCCACAGCAGGCGCTCGGCGAAGGGCGTGAGCCGGGCGCGCTGGCCTTGCACCCAGTGCACCAGCGGCTCGCCCAGCACCTCCTCCCAGCGCTTGATGGCGCCCCAGGTGTGGCGGTAGCTCATGCCGCGCGCCGCGGCAGTGTGGCGGATCGAGCCATGCGCGCGCAGCGCCGACAGCAGGTCGAACAGCGGGTTGTCGATCTGCGCGCCGCCCTGGCCCGCGGGCTCAAAGCTGTACTGCAGGCGGACGCCGCGTTGGCTCATGCCCTGCGCCGGCCCTCAGCGGGCCGCGGCGTTGGGGAAGAAGAGCTGCTCGCCACCGATCTTGTAGCCGGCGATCTGGGCCTGGCCCTCGGGCGAGACCACCCAGTCGACGAAGGTCTTGCCCAGCTCGGTCTTGACATGCGGGTGCCTGGTCGGATTCACCAGCATCACGCCGTACTGGTTGAACAGGCGCTTGTCGCCTTCCACCAGCACCGTCAGGTCGCCGCGGGCCTTGAAGCTCAGCCAGGTGCCACGATCGGTCAGCACATAGGCGTTGGTGGCGCTGCCCATGTTCAGGGCCGGGCCCATGCCGCAGCCGCACTCCTTGTAGCCCGCCGGCTTGGAGGCGGCCAGGTCGACGCCGGCCTGCTTCCAGTAGCGCAGCTCGGCGGCGTGGGTGCCGCTCTTGTCGCCGCGCGAGATGAAGCTCTCCTTCGACGTGGCCAGCTTGCCCAGCGCAGCAACGATGTCGCTGCCCTTGATGCCGGCCGGGTCGGACTTCGGGCCGACCAGCACGAAGTCGTTGTACATGACGGGCAGTCGCTTGACACCGAAGCCGTCGGCGACGAACTTCTCTTCGGCCGCCTGGTCGTGGACGAACACCACATCGGCGTCGCCACGCCGGCCCATGTCCAGCGCCTGGCCGGTGCCCAGGGCCACCACCCGCACCTCGATGCCGCTGCGCGCCTTGAAAGCCGGCAGCAGGTGGCCGAAGAGGCCGCTTTGCTCAGTGGAGGTGGTGGACGCGACGACGATGAATCTGTCCTGCGCCTGTGCGGCGACAGCCATCAGGCCGAGGATCAAGGCAGGGAACAGGCGGCGGGGCAGCATGGTGGCGGGACCTTCAGTGGATGGCGTCATGGCGGGCGATTGTTCCGAAGAACAGCTGCGCACGCGATATGCAAGGACCGACATAGCGAGAGCTGATTTCCGAGCGGTCAACTGATGCTCTGCTGGGCCTATGTGCCCACGCGCTGGCATGCGTTAGGGAAGGTCTGCATAAATCGCCCCACGCCGTGCTTGGCACCGACGTGAAGCCCTGAGACGATAGGGCCCATGAAGCAGCACAGCCTGGGCCTGGGACAGACGGCCAAGCGAACGCGACGCCGGG